>JADYZA010000041.1 GCA_020853375.1 Verrucomicrobiota bacterium
AGCCGCCGTTTTCAATTTTCAGATTTTTCGCCGTCACTTTGGCACCGTCTATCGCTTTGATGACGAGCGCGGAGCCCGGCGCAATTTCGACGTTTTCGAGCGTGATGTTTTTTCCGTCGAGAACGAGGGTGGCGTCGCCGGAAATTGAACCGCCTTTGATTTTTTCACGGACTTCGGCGAGCGTCATGGCGAAGGATGGCCTCAGCAGAACGCGCGGGCCAGCGGTGAACGGGATGCCGAGAATCAGTTCTTCTTTTGCCGTTTCCACCTTCACGCCTGCGGCGGCAAGTTTCATACGGCCCGCGAGGTAGAAATCAGACTCGGCGGTGGCGCCGGATTCCGGCGGTCCGCCTGCGGCGTGTTTGGTGGCGGCATCTTTGATGTTGTTTTTGTTAGCCGAGAAGGACCACTTGCGGTCAAAGACGGAAACGCCGACTTTTTCGTTCGGGCCGAATAGTTTCGGCAGATCCTGCATCATGGTTTCGAGGCGAGTCGGACTCTTGAACGCGGTTTTGGCGGCGTCGGCGTATTTTGGATTAACGAATTCGGCGATGATGCCGCGGGTGCGTTCCAGGATTTGGACGTAGGAGGCGAGTTTGATGACGAGAACGTTGATATTGCCGGGGAACATGGAGAATCCCTGCGCGTTCGGGACGTCGCCTGCGGGGCTGATGGTGGCGCGTAACAGCGGGTCGAGCTGGTTGTATTCGACGTTGAGCGTTAGCTCGGTTGGGCCTTTCACCAGTTTGGCCAGTCCGCCGACGGCTTCGCCAGGGATACGGTTGACGGCGATGGAGTTGAAGTCGAAGCCTTTTTCGACGGAGACGCCGAGCGCGGCGGGAACGGCGTTGAAGACCTGACCGTTGGTGTCCTGAATAAAAACAAAATGCTCAATTCCCTGCTGTTCGAGTTTGGCGGCGAGCCCGCTGGTGTAGAGCAGCATGTGAATGTCGCCGTGGCCGTGCGGCTTGAGGACGAGTTTATATTTTTCCGCCAGAGCCAGTTTTCCGTCGTTGTCGGCAATGGCGGGAACCAGCTCCTGCTTCAAAATATGAATTTGTTCTTTTTTAAGGCCAAACCAGTGGTTGGCCTCGAGCGAGGCGCGGGTTTTTGCGTCGGTATCGTCGGAAACCATGATGATGAACGGAACCGGTTTCGGCTTTTCCATACGCGCTTCCATGGCTTGGAGACAAGCGGCGTAGTGCGCGAGGTAAGAAGTTGTTTCGGTGGCTTCAACCGGAATGTCGAGTTTGATGCCGGAATAGCCGAGCCGTTCTCCGAGTCCGCCCGCGACGAGAACAACGGCGGTTTTCCCGAAGTGCGCTTTGCCCAGCGCTTCGTAGCGGTCATAGGCGGCGTCGAATTTTGTCAGATCGGCCATGTCCGGCTGGTGCGGAACAAAACCTTCAAACGGATTGGCTCCGGCTTTGGCTTCGGCGAGCAGTTTCCGAGCATTGGAAATGTATCCGGCCAGTCCGCCCGGATAGGAGCTATTAATGCGGGTCAGGCTTGTCAGGAAAGCCGCTTTGGCTTCACCGTTGGTTCCGGGAGCGTCCCAGTCTGCAAAAAGGTGGTGCTGGCCGTTTTCAAGCAGCTCGGCGATCAGCTGCTGCTCGTTCCGGTTTCCGGTCAAATCGTGGAGATTCATGTTTTCCGCCCCTGTTGAAGTGCGCCGCTACAATACGGGCGAAGAGAAATGAATATCAATGCGGTAAAGACGAAAAAGTGACGGATTGCCCGCATCTTGGTCTTGCTCTTCATTCGCTCAGTTCTAATACTGGCGCACCTCGAAATAGTTCGTTTGCCCGGGTGGCGAAATCGGTAGACGCAAGGGACTTAAAATCCCTTGATCGAAAGATCGTGCGGGTTCGAGTCCCGCCCCGGGCACCATTCCAAAAAAAACCTCCGCAACCGTTTGACCGGCTGCGGAGGGCGAAGTCTTCCTTTTTAGGGGGAATAAACGGAGAATCAGCAACAAACCCCTAAGCGCCTTTCCTCCGAACCTCTGGAAAAAACGATACCGGAAGAGCTGGCGCGCTAAAGTTAATTTTTGTGGGGCTATTCCCCACGTTGTAAATTGGCGGATTCAGAAACTTGATGCGGGTCAATGTGGAGATTTCTGGGTGTGCTAGTGTCTGTTCCAACGAATGGAGAACCCGATGAAGCGCAAGATTATCGAAATCGACGAAGAGAAATGTAACGGCTGCGGGAACTGTGTGACCGGTTGCGCCGAAGGGGCGTTACAAATTGTTAACGGTAAAGCGAAGCTGGTGAGCGATGTGTTTTGCGACGGCCTTGGCGCCTGCCTTGGTGAATGTCCGGTCGGCGCGTTGACGATTGTCGAACGGGATGCTCCAGAGTTTGACGAGGCTGCCGTGGAAAACCATTTGGGCAAGACGCTTCCGAAGCCGCACGCGCCGCCGACTGGCGGATGCCCCGGAATGCAGATCCGGTTTGGGGAGCAGAAAAAGTCTGTGCCGCCGGAGTCCGTTGCGGTCGGCGGGCAGGTGATTCGTTCCGAGCTGAATCAGTGGCCGACACAGTTGCATCTGGTGCCGGTGTCGGCGCCGTTTTTTAAGAACCGTGAGCTGGTGGTTCTCAGCACCTGCGCGCCTTCGGCTTCACCGGATGTCAACTGGCGCTTTATCCGTGGACGAGCCATCGCCATCGCCTGTCCAAAGCTCGACCGGACGGAAGGCTATGTTGAAAAAATGGCGGCAATTCTGTCTTCGAATGGAATTCCGAAAGTGATCGTTGTGCGGATGGAAGTTCCTTGCTGCGGCGGACTGACGATGATGGTTAAAGAAGCCGCACGGCGCAGCGGACGATCGGATCTCCTTGTTGAAGAAGCAACCATCGGCCTCGACGGAGAGTTGCGCGAAACAAAAATTCTTGAGGTGTGATCAGGAAGGCCGCCCGCGGCATTCAGAATGCTGTTGAAAAAATCGGGGAGGGATAGGAATCTCTTCGCGAGCGTTTCGGTTGGATCTTAAGCGGAAAAGGGGCGGCAGTGAAAAACCAGAAGAAGACGGGGCGGGAAGTGGCGGCTTATGTGGGAACCATGGATCAGCTTGCCCGTGTGCGCACATCGGTTCTGGACGACGGTCGCGGGCGAGGTGTGCGTATTGCGGATGTTGATAATGGCAGCGGATTGCGTTTCACGGTGCTTCTTGATCGTGGCATGGATATTGGCGACGCTTCTTTTAACGGGGTGCCGATTGCCTACCAGACGTCGGTCGGAATAGTTCACCCGTCCTATTTTGAGCCCGACGGACTTCGCTGGTTGCGCAGTTTCGGCGCGGGTCTGTTGACCGGGTGCGGCCTGCGCAACGCCGGAGCTCCCGAAGCCGAGCGCGTAAATGATCCGCTCGGCTTGCATGGAAAGCTGTCCAACATACCGGCGGAAAGCGTCAGCGTTTCCAAAGGTTGGAACAACGGGATATATCAGCTCAGTGTCAGCGGAACGGTTCGTGAAGTCAGTTTTTGCGGCGAGAATCTGGAGCTCCGGCGCACGGTTTCAACCGCGCTGGGCGACAACACCATTACCGTATGCGACGAGGTGACCAATCTCGGAGTTCGTCCGTCTCCGTTGATGATGCTTTACCACATCAATGCCGGGTTCCCGCTTCTGAGTGAAACTTCTGTGGTGGAAGGCCGCATCAAACAAACAGTTCCACGTAATGAAGTCGCGGCCGCTGGGTTGCCGGAATGGAATGTGTGTCAGCCTCCGACTAGCGGCTTTGTTGAGCAGTGTTTTTTCCATGATGTGGAAAACGATGCGGACGGAATGGCCCGGATGACGTTGCGTAATCCTGAATCCGGCCTCGCCATGGCCGTGGCCTATCGCAAAGCCGAATTGCCGTATTTTATCCAGTGGAAGATGATGGGGAATCAGGAATATGTCATGGGGCTGGAGCCATCCAACTGCCATCTTGACGGGCAGGCCGCCGAACAGAAAAACGGGACGCTGAAAACCATAGAGCCGGGCGAGCGTGTTTCGTTTAAGGTCGCCATAACATTGAGCGCGCACGAAGCCCTCTCGGCACGTTCGGCTTGTTAAGCCGGCTGTTTTAATCTAATACTCAACGCATGTTTTTTTTCCGGAAGAGATTCCATCTGGTTATCGTTTGCACGGCCAACCGCACACGTAGCGCCTACGTTGCAGGCTATCTCCGGCATTATCTTGCCCAGTACCGGCCCGACGCGCTGAAGCGTGTCAAAATCACTTCGGCTGGCACCAAGGCGAACGGTGGCGGACGGGTTAATGATGTTGTCGCCTTAATCGCCCGCACCGAGGGCTTTAGTCTGCGCCAGCACACGGCGGAGCCTCTCTCTGCCAATCTGGTGAAGCGCGCCGATTTGATTTTGGTGATGGAACAGGAGCATAAAGATTTCATTCTCGAAAAATATCCGGACGCATCGGCGAAAGTTTTCCGACTGATGGAATACGGCTGGCAGGGCGAAGATCCTGTTGAAACGCTCGACGTGCCGGACCCGACCGGAAAAAACGTCGAAGATTTCAAAGCGTTCATTGAAACGGCGCACGTTGAAGCTGATCGGCTGGTTCATGAACTGGTGCACCGGGAGATTCTATGACGATGAGTTCGCCGCAGACCGGATGCCGCGTGCTGGTTCTTTCCGTCAGTGCGGGCACCGGACATATCCGCGCTGGCGAAGCGCTAGCCAAGGCGGCCGTCGCCCATCCTGCCACCGGCGAGGTTTTGCATATCGACGCTCTGCGCTACACCAACAAAATGTTCCGCCGATTCTACGGTCAGTTCTATATTGATCTGGTCAAAAGCGCGCCGCTGTTGCTCGGCTGGTTCTATGACTCTCAGGATGAGCCGTGGAAGACAGAGAAAATGCGACTGATGCTTGACCGGATGAACACGGGGCCGCTGGTTCATCAAATTAAAAAATTCAAGCCGGACATCACCATCTGCACCCACTTCCTGCCGTCCGAAATTCTTTCGCATCTGATCAAGCATGGGGAGCTGGACACGCAGCTTTCTGTCACGATCACCGACTACTATGCGCATGCGATGTGGCTGTCTCGGTTGATCCATCATTACTTTGTGGCCAACGAGGAGTCCCGCGTTCAGCTCGAAACCATCGGCTTCCCGCCGGAATGCATCACCGTTTCCGGCATACCGATTGATCCGGTGTTCTGCGAACCGAAAGAGCGCGTCGCGCTCCGCGAAAAACAGGGATTGCGCGGCGACATTCCCATGTTGCTGGTTTCGGCTGGAGCCCTTGGCGTCAGCTCGGCCGAACGGATTGTCGAAGTACTCGGTCGGCTGACCACGCCGGTTCAGATCGTTGTGATCTGCGGGAAAAATGAAAAATTGCGGCAGAGCGTGCTGGATCAGCTCAATCACTATCCCGACTCGGTGGCGCATCTCGATTTCACCGTGCTGGGCTACACCACCGAAATGGATGAGTGGATGAAGTCCGCCGACCTTTACATCGGTAAACCCGGCGGACTGACTACTGCCGAGGCCATGAGTTGCGGACTGCCGATGGTGATTTATCAGCCGATTCCCGGACAGGAAGAACGCAACAGCGACTTTCTGCTTGAGAACGGCGCCGCCGTGAAATGCAACCAGCTTGCCACCATGGCCTATAAGGTTGATCTCCTGCTGAAAAATCCGGAGCGGATGGCCAAGATGCGTCGCCGTGCGCTGGAGCTTGCTCACCCGGATGCCGCGCGACAAATCATTCAGAAGCTGATTGATGAGCTGAATGTTGAAGCAGTCACCATTCCCCGCGAAAGCCAGAGTGACAAAGCCAAAGCAAAACTCCGGCGGCTTGGGCGGAAACTGTTACTGGGCGGCGATGACTCGATCTTCAAAATCTGATTTTTTCTCGGAACGGTGCTTGAAGGTTGCGAGAAGGAAAAGTCCGGCGAGCCCCATGACGATTCCGGCGATATAAAAATGCCAATGCGTCACGCGCTGACCGAAAATAATGATTCCGCCCGCGACCGCCACCGCATTATTGACTGTTTGCGCGATGGGCATAAACCGTGATGCTGTCTTTTGCTGTAAGCCCACCTGCATACAGTAATCCGCAAACGCATTGAGCGGTATGGCGATCAGCACCGCCGCCAGACTGAACAGCAGGTCTTCGTTACGGATCAAGGCGTGGAAACTGTTTGCGCTGCGCAATTCGTCCAGAGTCAGGAAGGTAATCGCCATCTGCGCGAAGATCGCGCCGATACCGAAGAGCACACCGGAAATCATCGCCCAGCAAAGCGGATGCTTTTTGGTGAAAAAAACGAGAATGCCGCCTGTCAGCAGAATCGTCGGAACAAAAATGCCGAGACTGATCTGCGTGCTGTGCTGCGTGATGTCGTACTGCACACCGGAGACGTCGCCCATCGCAATAAGCACGGGCATCAAAATCAGCAAAGCCATCGCCAGCTTTGCCGCGGGATGCAGCCTTTCGTGAAGCAGAAAGCGGGAAACGGTCATCAGCATAATAAAACCAAACCCATAGAGCGGCTCGACCACCGCGATGCCGACCAGTCGTAACGCCGCCACATATGGAATCAGCCCCAGACAGCCGACGGACAGACCAAGCATCCAGCGCCGGTTTTTCAACAGACTGCCCAGCGATTTCCAAAGATTGGAAAATGAAAGCGGCGGAAGGCGGTCCAGCGCGGACTTCTGCAGAACCGGCGCCAGACTGAACAGACTCATCGCCAGCAGAGCCAAAACGATACCGGCAATTTTGTAAAAGTTTGCGGACATAGGACTGTTCAGAACAGGTCACCTGTTCCGGGCAAGACAACTTAGGTCTTCTTCTTTGTTTTTGATCCGGCTTTGACCTGATAGCTGGGACCGCTGTCTTCTGCCGCGCGGCTCAGATACTGCTCAATAGCATCTTCGATCAGATACTGAATCGCTGTACGCGGACGCATAGACTCCGCAAGCTTCTTCAGTTCCTGCTTTAGCTCTTTGCTGATTCGTACGGATTCGGTCTCACTCATGGTCACAGTGTAGTAAAAATCCCACCGTATCCAAACAGCAAAAATTCTGTAATTTATATTTGACCGAAACCACAATTGTGGCAATTTGTGGCTATGAGCGATGCGGCGGTCAATCTGAAGAACGTGTCTGAAAGTGTGCGGATTTCAAAGAAGGTTAAAAAACGATTTCAGAGTTACTGTCGTGAGCATAAACAGCCAATCCGCCAAATGCTGGATGAGGTGATTTCCAGTTATATGCAACGGGTAAGAAGCGAAGAGGAATCAAATGCTTCAACTGAATAAAGCACTGCGGATTCGCGAGGCGGTTCGGACGGCGCTGGGAGTTCTGCTGGTTGTCGCCGCGCTGGTTCTTATCATTATGTGCATAGCTCTCGGGTGATTTTTCAGGAAGGGCGGGGCACCCTACGGGGCTGCAGACCAAGTACGGGTTCCCCGTTTTTTCTGTTTATCCCAATCGATCCAAAGTCCGGTACTGAATTGCTTCGGCAATGTGGTCGGTACCGATTAGAGCTTCCCCAGCGAGGTCGGCAATGGTGCGGGCGACTTTCAGAATCCGGTCATAGGCTCGGGCGCTGAAGTTCATTTCCGACACGGCGGTTTTCAGAAGTTGCGCCGCTTCGTCGGATGGACGGCAGTATTTCCGCGAATGTTTCGGCTGCATACCGGCGTTGCAGTGAACGTGCCGATCTTTGGCGTAGCGCTCCTGCTGGATTTTGCGCGCGGCGACAACCCGTTCGCGGACGGCGGACGATGGCTCGCCTTTTTCCAGCTTGGCGAGCTGTTCATAGTTCACCGACGGAACTTCGATGTGAATATCAATGCGGTCAAGCAGCGGGCCGGAAATTTTACTTTGATACCGACTGACTTGTAGTGGAGTCGAGGTCGAACGCGGATCGTCTGGGAAATAGCCGTCCGGTGTCGGATTCATCGCCGCCACCAGCATGAAGCGGCAAGGAAAGGTTACGCTGGCCGCAGCGCGGGCGATCGTCACAACGCCGTCTTCGAGCGGCTGGCGTAAAACTTCCAGCGCGTTGCGGTGAAACTCCGGCAGTTCGTCGAGAAAAAGGACTCCGTTATGCGCGAGACTCACTGCGCCGGGAACCGGATGCGTTCCGCCGCCGAGCAGTCCGGCGTCCGAAACCGTATGATGCGGCGAATGGAAAGGGCGCGTGGCAATCAGCGATTCGTGCGCATCGAGTTTTCCGGCGATACTGTGAATCTTGGTCGTTTCCAGCGCCTCTTCGAGCGTCATCGGCGGCAGAATAGACGGAATCCGTTTTGCCAGCATGGTCTTGCCGGTTCCCGGCGGGCCGATCATCAACAGATTATGTCCGCCAGCCACCGCGACTTCGATGGCGCGCTTGGCATATTCTTGACCCTTCACGTCCTCAAAGTCGGCGGCGTACTGGTTATGCGTGCCAAACGTTTTTTGCAGGTCAACGGTATGCGGTTTCAGCGTCAGTTCCATATTCAGGAAATCCGCCGCCTCACGCAGATTTTTCACAGCGAACACCTTGATGCCGTCCACGACGGCGGCCTCTTCAGCATTTTCTTCCGGAACAATGATTGCCTTGCGTCCGGCGGCGCGCGCCGCCAGCGCGATCGGCAGAACTCCGCGCACACGGCGCACCGCGCCGGAAAGCGCCAGCTCGCCGATGATACAGGCGCGGTCGAGCAGATCGGGTTTGATGTCGTTCTCCGCCGCCAGCATGCCGAGCGCGATCGGTAGATCAAAACTCGGCCCTTCTTTTTTAATGTTGGCCGGCGCGAGATTGATGGTGACGCGCCCTTGCGGCGGAGTGAATCCTGAGTTGATCAGCGCGGTGATCACGCGGTGTTCGCTTTCTTTCACCGCCGTGTCTGGAAGGCCGACAATCACCGTCTTCGGCTCGCCGTGTCCGCTGTTGACCTCGATCTCCACCGTGTAGGCATCGACTCCGAAAACGGCACCCGAAAAAACTTTGGCGAGCATAAGCAGAATCTCCGCAGGAAACATCAACCGGTTCGCGGCGCATACTGCAAATTCTTTCAAGAACCGGCAAGACTGTTCCGCCGGAAACAGTTTCCGACGTTCGGATATAAAACTCTGCGCGCGCAAAGGGTTTGTTGTGCGGCGGGGCATCCTCCGCTAGACTCCGGCGCACAGGAGGCGGCTATGCAGATTAAGCTGAAGTTTTTCGGGGCGGCGCAGAATGTCACCGGTTCGTGCTATCTCATCGAAGCGGGCGGCACCCGTGTTCTCGTCGATTGCGGACTCTATCAGGAGCGCGACTTGAAACAGCGCAACTGGGATGCTTTTCCGGTTCCGCCGTCAACCCTTGATGCGGTTCTGCTGACACACGCCCATCTGGATCACTGCGGCCGCCTGCCGAAGCTGGTGAAAGACGGCTTCCGTGGAAAAATTTTCTGCACTCCGGCGACGGCGGATATCGCGCAGATCATCATGAAAGATTCCGCCTTTCTGCAGGAAGAGGACATTAAACACAAAAAGGCGCGCCACGAGAAACAGGGGAAAACCAGTCCGTTCCCGTATGAGCCGCTCTACACGGCTGCCGATGTCGAGAAAACCGTTCCGTTGCTCACGCCGGTCAACTACATCACACCGGTTCCGGTCGCAGCAGGCATGACTGCCGTTTTCCGCGAAGCGGGACATATCTTCGGTTCGGCCAGCATCAAACTGACGGTCGGGCAGGGTGGTGACACCCGATCTATTCTTTTTTCCGGCGACGTCGGGCGCTGGACGATGCCGATCATTAACGACCCGGATCCGTTCGACGCCGCCGACTATGTTCTGGTCGAGTCGACCTACGGCGACCGCACGCACGGCAAAGTGAAAGACATTCCCGGCGAACTGGCCCGCAGCATTAACGAAGCGGCCAAAGCGGGCGGCAACATCGTCATCCCGAGTTTTGCCGTTGAGCGGACGCAGGAACTGCTCTATCACCTCAACGCCCTGCTGCGCGAAAACCGCATTCCGCACTTGCTGACCTTTGTAGACAGTCCGATGGCTGTCAGCGTAACGGAAATTTTCAAAAAGCATCCCGAACTGTTCGACGAAGAAACCCGCGATCTTCTGCGCCAAGGAATTCATCCGTGCGACCTGCCGGGACTCACAATGTCACGAACCGTGGATCAGTCCAAAGCCATCAACCACATCAAAGGCACAGCCATCATCATCGCCGGGTCTGGCATGTGTACCGGCGGGCGCATCAAGCACCATCTCAAAAACAACATCAGCCGCCCCGAAAGCACCATCCTGTTTGTCGGCTATCAGGCCGTCGGAACGCTGGGCCGCCTAATCCTCGATGGCGTAGATCCGATTCGGATTTTTGGCGAAGAGCAGGAAGTCAAAGCGCGCATTGAAAAAATCGACGGCTTCTCCGCCCATGCCGACCAGAACGAACTGCTGCGCTGGATCACCCCGCTCAAAAAAGCGCCGCGCCAAGTATTCATCATTCACGGAGAGCCTGGCGCGGCCGACGCCTTCGGAAAACTTCTCGCCGAAAAAACCGGCTGGCCTTGCACCGTACCGGAATACCGGCAGGAAATAATTTTGGATTGAATTTTTTCCAAACTCTGGAAAATTCTTTTCTGAAACACATGGACTCACTGCCGCTCGCCGACGTGAAAATTATTGTGACAAGCGACAGCGAGTCACAGAAAAAGTAATTATGAAAAGCCCGATGCTGCCATCCGACCACCACAACGCCGTGCAGCAGGCATTGCATCTCGGGCGCAGCGGCAACTCGGCGGCTTTGCCTGAACTGATCGAACTGTCACGCCTTCCCTCTAATGAAGTGCAGAGGCTGTCGGCGTCTGCCATCGGTAAGCTGGCAGATTTCGGCGCCGATACTGGGAAGGCTGTGGCGGCGCTGGCTTCGCTGGCGTTGCACGGACGGCATCCTCAGACACGGCAATATGCCATTCGCGCGCTCAAAAAATATGGTGCCGCAGCTCAAACGCATGTGCCGGACCTTCGTGATGCCGCCCGCAATCCAGTCAACCCCAACTATGTACGAGCCGCCGCCAAGACCGCGGCCGATGCAATCGAACTGGCTACGCAGGATGCTGGTGCAGGGGTGATGCATCGGTGTAAGCGATGCAACGTCGCGGTTTCCGTCGAAGAATACACGCGGGCCAATGAAGTTTTTCAGCGTGTGTTCTGCGACCGCTGTTTTGACGAGGTGTTTTTGGAACGGCGCAATTTCGAGACGCAGGTCGAGATCAATAAAACCATTGAAGTGCGAGACGGCACACTGGTGCAATCAGAAGGCGAGCGGCGTATCGCCGAATGGTTAACGGCGCGCGGGCTTTCTTACCGCTACGACGCCAAATACCGCATCATCGGCGAATTTCAGATCCGGCCCGATTTCTATCTGCCGGAGGTAGACGTTTACATCGAATACTGGGGGCTGGATACGCCGCAATACAAAATGAGTATGTACAAAAAGCAAATGCTCTATCAGCAGGAAGGCAAGCGGCTCGTCTCCGTCTATCCGAAAGATCTGCCAGTACTGGACAACTTGCTGACATCCAA
>JADYZA010000042.1 GCA_020853375.1 Verrucomicrobiota bacterium
AGTCCAAAGGTTTGAAATGAGATTTGTTTTATACAACATCCGGTACGGAACCGGCGGACGGCGGTTTCACTCGCCGCTGACCGGCTATTTGCGGCATACCGGCAAAAATTTTGAACACATTGCGGAACTTCTGCACGATTTGAATCCCGATGTGGCGGGATTGGTCGAAGTGGATGCCGGTTCGTATCGTTCCGGAAAAAACAATCAGGCGGAAATCATCGCCAACCGGCTGGGTCACTACCATGTTTACCGCTCGAAATATGGCGAAAGTTCGCTGACGAACTATTTCCCGATCCTTAATCAGCAGGGCAATGCGTTTGTTGTTCGCGATAACGGCCATAAGGAAACGTTTCATTATTTCGACCGCGGCGTGAAGCGGCTGGTGATTGAACTTGAAATGGAGAATGTCAGCTTTTTTCTGATTCATCTGGCGCTTGGTTCGCGCCTTCGCCACCGCCAGCTTGGCGATCTTTATGATCTGCTCCAAACGGTTAAGAAGCCGCATATCGTCGCCGGTGATTTTAACGCTCTTTGGGGCGAGCAGGAGATACGGCTGTTTCAGGCGGCGACGGGACTGAAAAACGCGCACGCCGCCAATTCGCCGACGTTTCCGAGCTGGAAGCCGAAGCGCCACCTTGATTTTGTTTTGCACAGTCCGGAAATCAGCGTAGAGCGTTGCTGGATGCCGAATGTTCTCTTTTCGGACCACTTACCGGTTGTATGCGATTTCTCAGTTCACTAGGATTCCGCGCATGAAAAAAACTTTCCAACATGTGGCCGTCCTCAAGGGCGGCTTTTCTGCGGAGCGCGAAGTTTCGCTTGAGTCCGGCGGTGCGATTGCCGCCGGTTTACGTAAAGCCGGTTATACGGTGACCGAAATTGATGTCACCTCGCCGGAGTTCACGGTTCCTGCCGGAGTCGAAGCTGTGTTTATTGCACTGCACGGCACATTCGGCGAAGACGGCGGAGCTCAGACGCGGCTGACGGAGCTCGGAATTCCGTATGTCGGCGCGGATGCGGATTCCAGCCGCCGCTCGTTCGATAAACTGCTTACGGAAATTTGCCTGCGCAAGGCGGGCGTACCGGTTCCAGAAGGCGAAACGCTGCGGCGCGGCGACAAACGTACTCTTCCGCTGCCGGTTGCTGTGAAGCCGCCCCGGCAAGGCTCCAGCGTCGGCTGCCACCTTGTTTTCAAGGAGTCCGAATGGTCTGATGCGCTGGCAGATGCGTTTAAGTATGATGACGAAATTCTTGTTCAGCAGTTTATTCCGGGCCGGGAATTCACCGTTGGCGTCGTGGACGGTCAGGTTCTGCCAATTGTTGAAATTGTGACGGCGGCCGGCTGGTATGACTATACCGCCAAGTACAAAGTGGACACCACGCGCTATGTCATTCCGGCTGAACTCGACGCTACAACCGCCGCGCGGATGCAGAAAATCACGCTCCAAACTTTCGAGGCGCTCGGCGCGCGCGGTTTCGGACGTGTCGATTTCCGCATGACGCCGGAAGGCGAGCAGTTTGTGCTCGAGCTCAACACGATTCCCGGCTTCACGTCGCACAGCCTGCTTCCGAAAGCCGCCGCCGCCGCCGGGATCGAGTTTTCAGTGCTTTGTGATCGAATCATGAAAACCGCTTCGCTATAAAGGGCCGCACAGCGACGGAGAGAATCTATGGCTTTGAGAAGACGCAAAATTCCGAAACAGTATTACAGCAAAACTCGGAGCAAAACCGCGAAGAAAATGGTCGCCCGCCGCGGGCTGGTGATCCTTCTTCTGGGTGTGACGGCTTTGGCGTTGTTGTTCGGGTTGTTTGTTGGTCTGAAATATGCCGGTTCTCTTTTCTTTTCCCGCAACTCGAAGTTTGAACTCAAAGTGATCAATGTCACATCCGACGGACGGCTTCCGCCTGAATTTTTCTGCGAGCGGGCAGGGCTCCATGTCGGGATGAATATATTTTCAGTCGATTTTGATAAGCTACGCACGCAACTGGAAGAAGTTCCTCTGGTTGAGTCGGTTTCCATAGATCGGAAACTTCCAGACACGCTCAATATCAACGTCACGGAACGGGTTGCGCTGGCGCAAATCCGCTGGAACCCGCGGGCGTTACCGTTTCTGATCGACCGCCACGGGGTGGTTATTCCGATGACGCGTAATGGACAGTCGCTCCCGCTGATTGAAGGGCTGAAGCTAGAAAAAATCCGTCCCGGCGACCGGATCGAAAAGCCCGGTATCCGCCAATGTCTGGATATTCTTCAGGTCGCCGACCAGCTCCGCCTCGGTTCTCAGGTCGCTTTCTCCAGCTTCGACATTCGCTATCCCGATTTTGTTACCGCCGTGGTGAATGCCGATACCACTGTCCGCTTCCCGCAGCATTCCGCACGGGAAAAATTGATCCGGCTAGTCAGCGTTTTACAGCTTGCGAGCGAACAGGGACGGCGTGTGAAAACAATCGATCTGACACCGGACGGACGGAACGTTCCGGTGACGTTCCATGATCCGGAAAAGACCCCAGAATAAGGATTTGTTTATGGAAGCAACACCTCTGATCACTGCGTTGGAAATCGGAACAACGACTATCAAAGTTTTGATGGCGGAAGTCCGCGAAGACGGTAGCCTGATCGTGGCCGGACTCGGCGAATGCGAATCGCGCGGCGTGCGTAAAGGTGAAATCGTCGACTTCGAACTGGCGCTGGATGCGGTGCGCCGCGCGATGGAAAGTGCGGAAGCGGTCGCGCATAAATCCATCGGCGAGAGTGTTTATCTTGTCGCTTCCGGCGGGCGGGCGGAAAGTCTGCTGCATATCGGCGGGATTCCTGTTCTCAACGAATACGAACAGCCGCACGGCGAAATTTCCGCTGAAGACATCGATCAGGTTCTCGAAGTGGCGCGAAAAATTCCGCTGTCCGACGACCGCATCCGTCTGCACACCCTGCAACAGAATTTTGAGGTGGATGGCCGCGGCGGAATTGTAAATCCCGAGCGGATGGTTGCGGACGAATTGCGCGTTGGCATGTTGCTGATTCATGGCCAGCGCGCCGTGGTTGAAAATCTGAAAAAGCTGACCGAAAATGTGCCGGTCGTTTGTGCCGATGCCGCATTTGGCGGTTTTTGCTCGGCGCTCGCGGTTCTCACTCCCGAACAGAAGCGCGCCGGAGTTGTGGTGATTGATCTCGGCGGCGGCACCACGGACTTCATCGTTTATAACTCTGGGCTCGTCAAGCTAACCGGATCGATTGCCGTTGGCGGCGACCACGTTACCGCTGATATTTGCAGCGGATTAAACCTTAACCGCAGGCAGGCCGAAGCTCTGAAAAAAGAGTCGGGCAGCGCTCTCATTAATCGGCTTCAAGGCGGACAGGATATTTCGATTCCGGCGGAAGGCGGTTTCAGCGGACGAGTTGTGCGCGCCGCAACGCTTCACACCATCATGAACGCCCGCATGGAAGAGCTGTTTAAAATGATCGCCGACAAGATTGAGGCCGAAGGTCTCGCGGGGATGCTTAATGCCGGAGTTATTTTGACTGGCGGCGGGTCGGCCATGGAAGGCGTCGCTGATTTAGCCCAGCAGGTTTTTAACGCCCCGTGTCAGGTTGGGCGAATTCACGATTGTGTCGGACTTTCCACGAAGCAGGAGGGCGCGCGTTTTGCCGCCGCTATCGGTTGCGTGCGGTATGCCGCAAGTCAGATCGAACCGGAAGCGCCAGCTCGCGCGCGCTGGAAAGTCTGGCTGTCAAAACTTTGGGGAGGCGGAAGCAATGAGTGAGTTCAAGAAAAAGATTTTAGTGCTGGGTCTGGGCGGTGCGGGTTGCAATACCGTCGCGCGCATCGCGCCGCATGCGCCGGATGGAATGGAGTTTGCCGTGATGGACTGCGATTTCCAAACCTTGGAAACCTGTCCTTCTATTGAAAACCGGCTGGCTGTCGGTCGGGCGCTCACAGACGGGATGAGCACAGGCGGTGATCTTGAGGTGGGTCGTCGCTGTGCGGAAAACGCCGTGGGTCAAATTGAACCTTTGTTGAGCGGAATTGATTTACTGATTGTCATTGTCGGTCTCGGCGGAGGTTTTGGTACCGGAGCGGCCCCGGTTATCGCCCGCATGGCGCGCGGTTTTGGCGCGACCACGCTGTTTTTCACTATTCTGCCGTTTTCGTTCGAAGGAATGGTTGTTCAAGGCAAAGCGAACAGCTCAATTCGTAAGTTGCGCACCTACGCCGATGCCATTGTGCAAATGCCGAACGCGCTGATTCAGCCGGAAGGTGATGTCTTGCTTGAAGACAGTCTTGATCGCAGTAGCCGTACACTGGCCGCGGGGGTTATCGGTCTCTGGCGTATGCTGGCCTATACCGGTGTTTGTAATCTCGATTTTACTTCGTTGCACACCATGCTCAGTTATTGCGACGCATTTTGCCGCTTTGCCTGCGCCACGGCGACCGGCGAAGGCCGCGCCGATGCCCTGATCGATTCGCTGCGTGACCATCCGCTGGTTAAAGACAGCGACGTGTTTGAAAAAGCGCCGGGAATAATTATTGGCATTACCGGCGGTGAAGACCTGAAACTTTCTGAAGTCCAGAAGATCACCGAAGCGCTCACGCCCAAGGGCGAAGAGTGCTGGGTTAAGCTGGGAATCGCGACCGATCCGGCTTTCGCTGGACGGATTTCCGCCATGGTGCTGGCCGCCGAAGCTTGGAAAGAGCCCTTGGTTGATGATGGACGCGGCGGACTTAAACCGGTTTCCGGCGATGGTAAACAGGGCGAGCTGTCCGGAGTGCTGAAACCTCGTTCGCGAACCTTTGGCGGCGCGGAGCGCACCATCTGGAATGGGGAAGACCTAGACATCCCCACATTCAGCCGCCGTAAAATCAAACTCCCGCGCTGATCGGAGCAGGGTGGCGCGTTCCGTCGTTATTTCTTTTTCCGCGTCTGGCGTTCCAACCCTCGGAATCCGGCGGAGCAGGCGGCGAGGTCATTTTCGATGGCGTGGCGAACGGTTTTGGCGGGCAGGTTCCGCTGGCGGTTCAAAAATTCTTCCAGAAGTTGGGCCAGACGTTTCGGGGTGAAGCCGAACGTGGTGTGTGTCTCGGTATAAATCCATTCGCTCCATTCCATGAACGCGGCAAAGGCGGAGGGCTGA
>JADYZA010000043.1 GCA_020853375.1 Verrucomicrobiota bacterium
CCGCAAGACGGTGCGGCGTTTCTCGTTTTTTAATCTGATTCTGGCTGTCGTTCTCTGGGCGGCTCTGGTGATGTTTTTCTATAGCGGACGATTGCTTCGTCCGCAAACGCTCGTGCTAGGCCAAAAAGCTCCGGCGACCATTGCGGCATCGGTTGACTTCCACGCTGAAAATCTCGCCGCCACACAAGCCGAGCGGCGCACCGCCGCCGACACGGTTCTTCCGGTTTTCTCCATCGACACATCCGCAATCGAAAACGCCCGACTGGTGCTTACAACCAATCAGCTTCTGGAAATCATTCCGATAGATAAACAGGTTAATGTTCAGGCGATTGTTTTCTCCGCTCTTTCAAACACCTCCTCACGCGGCATCATCTCCACCAGCGATGCGCAGACGAAGTTCAACGGCAAAGCGCTATCCGGAAAAATCGCGTTGCGGGACGGAAAAACGGACACCATCCGAACACTGGACAGTTTTATTCAACAACCCGATGCACTCAAGACAGCCACGGCAGAAATTCTTCGTGAACTTCCGCGTGAAAATCGCGGTGAAGAAAAAGCCATCCGGGCATTAATTGCGCCCTGCTTATGGCCCAATCTGGCATATGACGCCGCCGAAACCGATGCACGGCGCGAACAGGCCGCCGCACTCGTTGAGCCGGTGATTGAGCTTGTGAGCGCCGGAACCATTCTCGTCCGCAACGGCGACACGGTAAGCGAACAGACTCTCAAACGGTTGGCGGCGCATGAACAACGGTTAAGCGAGCTGGAAACGCCCGCCGAACGCATCCAGCGGCTGACGGGCAACGGATTTCTACTGCTGATCGGGCTCACGCTCAGCGCGGCGATCGCCGGTATCGTGCAACCGTCTCTATTGCGCAGTCGGCGACGGATGCTTCTGCTGGTCACGCTCTGTACGTTGCCGCTAATCGTCGGCAAATGTCTGCTCTATGCAACCGTCGATCTGCAACTGATGCCACCAACTCTGCTGCACTTCGCCCTGCCTCTGTCCATCGCGCCGTTACTGGCCTCCATCCTGCTCGGCACCGCACCCGGACTGATTGCCGGGTTCTGGGTCAGTTTCGCGCTTGCAACACTGCTCGGCGGAAACTTCAGCGTTTTTGTGCTAGGCCTTCTGACATCCATCGCGGCGATCTACACCACCCGCGATGTCAAACGCCGCACCTCATTATTCCGTGCGGGCTTCTGGATCGGTGCGGTTGAAATAATCTTTGCGCTGGTAATGGCGGTGCTTGAACATCCGTCGTGGCAGATTCTTCTTCCACAGGTTGGAACCGCCATGCTGTGCGGACTCATCAGCGCACTGCTGGCCATGCTGCTCATTCCAGTGTTTGAACATCTCTTCAAAATCACCACGGATATTTCCCTGCTGGAACTTTCCGATCTCGGGCATCCGCTTCTCCAAAGTCTGGCGATCAATGCGCCCGGCACTTACCACCACTCCCTGATGATGGCCAGTCTCGCCCAGAACGCCGCCGAAGCCATCGGCGCCAATGGACTGATGCTACGCGTCTGCGCCTATTTCCATGACATTGGCAAACTGGTTAAACCGGGATTCTTCAGCGAAAACATTCAGTTTTCCGAAAACCCGCACGATGATCTGGCTCCAAGCATGAGTACGCTGGTGATTGTCTCGCACATCAAAGAAGGCGTCATGCTGGCGAAAAAATATAAGCTGCCGCAGGTTATCATCGACGGCATCGAACAGCATCAAGGAACCAGCCTTGTTTCAGTCTTTTACCAGCGCGCGAAAAACCGTCAGCAAAAAGAAAGCGCCACCGGACAACTGGCGATTAACGACGAGGATTTCCGCTATGAAGGTCCGCGCCCGCAAACCCGCGAAATGGCCATTCTGATGCTGGCCGACAGTTGCGAGGCGGCATCGCGGTCGCTGGAAAAACCGACACCCGTCCGTGTCACCAATCTTATCAGCGACATTTTCGATGCCCGCCTTCTGGACGGCCAGCTGGACGAATGCAACCTCACACTCGCCGAACTGAATAAAATCAAACAGTCCTTTGTCTTCTCGCTCACCAGTATGCTCCATGGCCGCGTCGCCTACCCTAAAGATGAAAACCTTTCTAATAAACCGGCAGAAACGCCGGATCAATCTGGCGGCAATCCGTCGACTGACCGCTAAACTGGCCGAGGCGCTTGAATCCGCCGGTCCAAACACCGTCTGGCAGGAAGTCACGTTGCTGCTGACGGACGATTCCGGCATCACGCAGTATAACCGCGAATTTTTCGGCAAAGATCGCCCCACCGACGTCATCAGCTTCCGCAGCGAGCCAATCCCAGGCGAAGACGGCGCAACCGGCGACCTCATCGTCAATGTCGAGCGGGCTGTGCAGGAAGGACCAAACCATGACGGCATCGACGCTGAACTCGCGCTCTACATCGCTCACGGCTTCAACCATCTTTCCGGTGCCGACGACAATACACCGTCCAAACGCGCCGCTATGCGCCGCACTGAAATGCGCTGGCTGGCTGGATTGCAGCCGGAAATCAAGAAACTGAACGCAGCCAAACCATGATTTTTCCGCCACCCGCCGGGAAAAAAGAGTACGGAAATCGCGCCCTAGGACAGCGAATACTCTAAATTCAAATATGCACTTGCACACGGTAAATGGAGAAGCTATGTTCTCCAGCCTTTCCTGTGCTCGGGTGGCGAAATTGGTAGACGCGCTAGCTTGAGGGGCTAGTGGCAGCAATGCCATCGGGGTTCGAGTCCCCGCTCGAGCACCACTTCCCTTACAACCTTCCGCAGACTCACTCTGCAAAACTCATAAAGCTAAAACTCCAAACATCGGAAACAAAAACGGGCTCCTTTGCAGGAGCCCGTTCCGTTATCTGGCAAACCGCATCAACTGGCTGAAAGAAACTTCACACCATTTTCAAACAGCTTGAGTCCCAGCCCCTGCGCGGGCAACGTGCCGTTCAGTTTTTGCACATCCCAGTTCGGATGGTTTTCCGGAAAAAGATAAGCCTCGGGATGCGGCATCAGTCCAAAAATTCGTCCGGTCGGGTCGCACAGTCCGGCAATGGCATTCAGCGAGCCGTTCGGATTGGCCGGAAAATCCATCGTTACATTACCGGCGGCATCCGCATAGCGCGCGGCGGCGCACCCGAGTTTTTCGATCTGTTCGATGACGGTTTTATCCGTGGTATAAATCTTCCCTTCGCCATGGCGAATCGGCATCGGCATACCGGAAAGTCCCTTGGTGAAAATGCAGGGCGAATTCGCTTCAAACTTCAGGTTGACCCAAAAGTTCTGGAAATGGCCGCAATCGTTCTGCATGAGAGAGACCTTCGGCTCAAAGTATTCACCGTTCAGTCCCGGTAACAGACCGATCTTCGTCATCGTCTGAAAGCCGTTACAAACGCCGAGAATAATTTTCCCATCGTCGATAAACTTCTGAAGCTCCGTACGTAAATGGTGTTTCACCCGCAAAGCAAAAACGTGGCCGCTGGTCATGTGGTCGCCGTAGGAAAAGCCGCCGATAAACATCAGCCCGCGGAAATCGCGCATCTGCGCCGGATTGTCCAGCAGGTCATTCAGATGAACCTTAACCGGTGACCCGCCCGCCAGTTCCCACGCCCGCGACGACTCCGCCTCGCAGTTCACTCCGTAGCCCGTAATAATCAGAATTTTTGGTTTCATGAGCCTCGGAGTTAAACAGAAAATCCCGCGCGAATAAACGCCGATTTGTGCGAATATTTACCGGAACGCCGTTAAGCCGGCGATCGCCGCGCCGACCACCGGCGCATCATCCACCTGAATACAGCGGATATGCAGTCCGCGCTTTCCGAGCAACGCCTTCAGGTGTTGCTGTACTTTCTCCGCCAATCGAAAGGTTTTGTAATAGGTCGAGCCGTCGATATTGACACAAACCGGGCGTTCCGGATCCTGCCCTGCACCACCCTTTACCACCACCGCTAGAATATTGACCGCCGTCAGCAAAGCCGCGCGGTCAACGACCGCGCTAAATACCGTTTTCACAACCTCCCGATCGGTGTCAGAGAACGAATCGGAATTCAATACGCCGGTATCGAGCCCGTTGCCGGATACCAGATTATCAATGTGAATGGTGGACAGTTCGGTCATGGCGGACAGTCGGATTGCGCCGGATTTCGACAATGCACCTTCGTCAGCCAACCCCTTCAGCAGTTCCAGCGCAAGCGGCCCCATGTAAACGCCGGAAATGGTTTTTTCAAAAACATGACTTCCCGGGTTTTCAGTGCGCTCATCAAACCGCAAATCATACGGTCCGCGCGCGAAAGCATTGAACCCGCCCGACTCGACATTGATCACCTGCGAACCGGAATCGAGAAAACTGTCGATCTTGCCGATGTTTTCATTGATCTCCACATAGGCGGTATTGGTTCCGGTTCCGAGAATGAAGCCGACATAGGACGACGCATTAAACTGCTTCCCCTGCGCCAAACCGGCAAACAACGCCGCGACCGTATCGTTTAAAATCACCACCTGCTTACCGGAAACGCCGCGCGCATCCAACGCCTGGATAAGTCCGGCACCAATCTGCTGACCAACCAGCCCCGGAATTTTAATCTCCTTGGTCCAATGAAGAAGGCGTCCGTCAAGGTTTGGGAGAATTGTTGCCGGATAGGAGAAGCAGAAACCGATGTTTTTGAACTGATCTTTCAGCGGCTCCAGCGCATCGACCAGCACCTGATAAAACTCCGCCGCGCTGCTTTCGTGATCCCGTCCGGGTATGGGTTGTTTCGTGAAATGAGAAAGTTCAATTTTCCCCGCTTCATTGAATCGGGCAATACCGATCCGCAGATTGGTTCCTCCGGCATCAATGATCGCAACCGGTTTCCCAGCCGTCACCTTGCCGTGGATTCCAACATAAGCCGGAATCATCGCCAGCGAGCTGGCGGCTCCAGAAAGCCCCTTCTCCATCTCGCTCAGGAAACCGGAAAGCAACAACTCGGCATCGTATGCCTCCGCGGAAACCATCTGTTTCTTTAACCAGCCTTCCACATCCATCTTAATCTCTCCGTACAAGGCGGACCTTCCTCCAGCGACGAACAGAATTGATCAGATAAACTGAGTCCGCGCTCAGTAAATCATCCAGAGTCACGAAGCCCTCTTCGATTTCGTTCTGGGCAAGCAGTTCATCACGAAACGTCCCCGACAACAACCCGCAGCAAACCGGTGGCGTCACCTTTCGTCCATTCAGTTCAACCACGACATTGGCGATACAGCTTTCCGTCACCTCGCCGCGCTCGTTTAACAGTAACACGTCATCGGCTTCAGGAAAATCCGCTTTGGCTCGCTCATAAACCGAGCGGTTCGTCGTCTTGTGATAAAGAAAAACGTCACCCGAATCGACCGGACGCTTCGCGATCGCCAGCTTCACATCGCCGCTCACCGCTGAAATTTCCAAACATTGGAAATCAACTGAGCCGTCCCGATTCAGCAACAGCCGGATTCGTGTTGGACATTCAAATCGCAGATTTGCCACTTCGTTGCTGTCGCAGACTCCAGCCCAGCTCGCAAGCTCGGTTCGCAGATGGCCGCGGATTTCATTCAGATCAACTTTGACGTCAAAATACTCCGCCGACTCCGCCAGCCGCTTCAGGTGCCGCTCTAACAGAAAAATTTCTCCGTCCTCCCAGAGCATCGTTTCCAGTAATTGGAACTCCGGAAGCCGTCGCGTCAGAATCCGCGCCTTGGACAAGGCTTCCTCATACTCGCAATCCGCATCGGAATCCCAAACAATCCCGCCGCCGATTCCGTACTCCGCCTTGCCGTTTTGAATCACCGCTGTACGGATGGCGACGTTAAACTGCGCCGCGCCGTCCGGCGCAATAAACCCGATTGAACCGGTATAAACACCGCGCGGCGATTTTTCCAGACTCCGGATAATCTCCATCGTCTTCGCCTTCGGCGCACCGGTAATGGACGAGCATGGAAATAACGCCCGCATTACATCCGCAACCTTTGTGCCTCTGTGCCTCTGCGCCAACTCCCCTCGAACGGTGGAGGTCAGCTGCCAGACGGTCGGATATTTTTCGACATCAAACCGGCTGAGTGTCTCAACCGAGCCGGACTCGGCAATCCGCCCAATATCGTTGCGGATCATATCGACGATCATGATGTTTTCCGCGCGGTCCTTCGCGGAGTTCTTCAACGCTTCGGCCTGTTTCCAATCCTTGGAAAAAGTCAAAGCGCGTGACAGGGTGCCTTTCATCGGCCGCGAAGTGATTATGCCGTCGTTGAGTTCGAAGAAAAGCTCCGGCGAGGCTGAACAGATGGCGAACTCATCAGTTTCGATAAAAGCGGCGTACCGCCCCTGCTGGGCGGCTGCCAGATCACAGAAAAAATCGAACGGTGAACCGGAAAAGTCCGCATTCAGCCGAAAGGTGTAATTCACCTGATAGGTATCTCCCGCCGCGATATGCTCCTTGATCGCAGCAATCGCTGCGGCATATTCGCCGCGCGTCACCGACGGCATCCATTCACCAAGTTGATATGCACCTTCTGACTTCGGCAACTGCACCGTGTCTGCATTTCGGAAAAGCCCAAACTGTAAAAGCGGCAGACTGCCCGGCGAGTGCGTTTTCAGCGCATCATCAAATGCTCCCGCCGCTTCATAGGAAATAAAACCGGCGGCCCACAGCCCGCTGGCTTCGATTTTTTCCAATGCTTGAAAAACTTCGTCCGGCGTGCGGGCCGTCAGCACCTCGACCGGCTCCGAAAAGGAGAGCCATTGATCCGCATACTGGAGAAGTACTTTCATGGGAAGTAAGGTAAACGACTGAAATGGGATGAGCGGCTCGGTATCAATATTTTTCTATCCACAACCTATGAGTTGACTTTGGGATAGAGGCTTTAAAGAGCTGAGGTTTCGTTTTCCAATCAACAAGGGCGCTAGTAACATGATCGATCAAATGTTGTCCGCACTTCGCGCCAAACACGATCCCATACAGTCCCTGCTCTTGAAACGAAGAATATAAATGATCACGGGTGCTGAAAAACCTGACTTCTTGCTCCCCACACCAATGCTGTGTCTTGGATGAATAGATTATACGGGCAGATGGCAACGGATTCCCGCACGACACACCTTGGAATAGCGCATCTACAAAATCAGTAAATTTATATGCTCCTGAGCGATAATGGACATCTTGCCCACGAAATTGTTTTGTTTTTTTATCCTTAAGAGAGTTGCCACGGAACATGAATGCAAGCCCCTGATGATTATTTGCGTAATGCGCCCAAAGCATCATGTTTCGGATGTTCTTAGCAAAACAGCAAACCCTGATTAATCCGCCAATCTCCCTGAGCTCTTCATCCCTTTCCCGCAGCCATTCTTTGTTCTGGGGCAGTCCCTTATCAAGGCCTTCCTGTGCGTGCCGATCAA
>JADYZA010000044.1 GCA_020853375.1 Verrucomicrobiota bacterium
GGACTATTTCCGACCCGCCCCAGACGTCCGGATGTCGCTGGACGACAAAACCATGAGCGCCGCACATTACTGGCCCGTTTCGACCGTCGCCGAATGGCTTTTTTCCGCCGGACTGGCCATCGAGAGGATTCTTGAACCCGCGCCGTTGCCGGTCCCAGAGATGAGCGAGGCCGAAATCCGCTCCACCGTTCCTTATGAAAGCGCAGATTGGCGCGCACTTTACCCCCAGCTCGCCCGCATTCCAGTGGTTGTGATTTTCAAATGCCGCCGCGTTTAATTTGCTTCAAAATATAAGTTCCCTCCCTATAATCGCCGAAATGGCAAAAAAATATAAGCAAACCGAATCCGTTCGTTCACCGAAGCGCGAAGCCGTCGGTGTGATTCTTCTGGCTCTCTGTCTGCTCAGCTTTCTCTGCGTCTTTTCGTTCAACGCCGAAGACATCAGCTGGCTGCACAATCCTCCGGCATCCCCGCCGCACAATCTGGTTGGCCCGCTCGGAGCGTGGCTCGCCTTTTTCTGTTTCCTGCTTTTCGGCGTCGGCGGCTATCTGGTGCCGTTTATTCTGATGACCGGCGGATTGATGATGACGTTCCGCTCCTACGAACGCGTCTGGCCGGTCTGGGCCTGGCTGCTCGCCGGGCTCTCTTCGCTGGCGAGTTTTTTCGAGTATCAGCCCGCTCTCTGGAACGGACTGCGCGAACTTTTAAATGTCGGAAGCCCCGGCGGACTGGTCGGTCAGATGTTGGCCATCCGTACTCTGGGTGAGTTAATCAATCATACCGGCGCCGGCATTATTTTCATTACCGTTTTCATCCTCTCCATCCTGCAACTGACCGGCATGCACCCGTTCACCCCGTTCGCGTTCCTGTGGGAAAAAATTCAGGAAGCGCGCGCCCGCCGCAAAGAAGCCCGCGCCGCCGCGCCGGAACCGAAGTTCAGCCGCGAAGTGAAACCTTCCGAACCGAAAGAAAAGAAATCTTTCCTGAAACCTTCACCCGCCAAAGCCAAGGACGAGCTTTTTACCCCGCCCGCGCCGGTAATGCCGAAAGCAGAGCTCAAGCCGGACGTTAAGCCGGAACCAAAAGCGGAAGTTCCGAAGCCTGTAAAAATCAAACCGATCGCTCCGCCGCCCGCCGACGAACTGGCCAACGTTTCCGTCAATATCGCCCCGGGCCGCGACGAATCGGGCTACCAGCTTCCGCCGCTAACGATTCTCGACGAGCTTCCTTCGCTGGCCGCACGCACCTCAACTGAAAATACAGAAGAGAAAGCGGCGATTCTTCAGGCGACGCTCGAAGAATTCCGCGTGGACGGGAAAGTCACGCACGTCGAAACCGGCCCGACCGTTACCTCCTATGAAATCACTCCGGCTCCCGGCGTGCGGGTTGAAAGCATCGCCAACCTTGAGAAAAATATCGCGCTGGCGCTCCGCGCTCAGAGCATCCGCATTCAGGCTCCAATCCCCGGAAAAGGCGCCGTCGGCATCGAAGTGCCTAACGCAAAAGGCACGGCGGTTTATCTGCGCGAGCTGGTCGAAAGCCCTGCGTTCCATAATCCGGAAATCGCCCTGCCGCTGGCGCTCGGAAAAGACGTCAGCGGTCGCATGGTCGTCGGCGATCTTTCCGCCATGCCGCACATGCTGATTGCCGGAGCCACTGGCGCGGGCAAAACGGTCTGTATGAATTCCCTGCTGACCGGCCTGCTTCTTTCGCGCACACCGGAACAGCTCCGCCTGATTCTCGTCGACCCGAAAACTTTCGAGTTCCAAGCCTATGAAAACCTTAAGCACCTCGTCGTGCCGATCATCACCGACGCCAAGAAGGTGACGCTCGGACTGCTTTGGGCGATCAAGGAAATGGAAAAACGCTATGCTCTCTTCAAAAAAGTGAAGGTGCGCGACATCAAAGGATATAATACGCGCCCGGTTGAAAAACAGACCGACCTGTTCGGCGGAGCGGTCGAAGAAGCCGACGACCAGCCCAAAGATCAGCTTCCTGCCAAACTGCCTTACATTGTGATCGTGGTGGATGAGCTGGCTGAACTGATGAGCGTGGCCCAGCAGGAAATCGAGCCGTGCATTGTGCGTCTCGCCCAGCTTTCCCGTGCCGCCGGTATCCACATGATCCTCGCCACACAGCGCCCGTCCGTGAACGTCATCACCGGAACGATCAAGGCGAACATTCCGGGCCGTATTGCTTTCCAAGTGGCGCAGGGCAACGACAGCCGCACAATTCTCGACACCATCGGCGCAGAAAAACTGCTCGGCAAAGGCGACATGCTTTATCTGCCGCCGGGCAAAAATAAACCGGTACGTCTCCAGGGAACATTGGCCAGCGACGGCGAAATGCACCGCGTCACCGATTTCATCCGCACACAGGGCATGCCGGAGTTCATCACCGAGATTAAACAGAAGATTGAAAACAACCGGCCTGAACTGCCGGAAATGGATAGTAATGACGATCTGCTCGAAGCCGCCATTGAGGTGATCCGCAGCACCAAACGCGCGTCGACCTCATCGCTCCAGCGCCGCCTGAAAATCGGCTATAACCGCGCCGCGAACCTGATCGATCTTCTGGAACAAAAAGGAATCGTCGGCCCGCCGACCGAAACCGGCCCGCGCGATATTCTGGTTGATCTCGATGGAGAAATCCCCGAACACGGCGGCAGCGATGAGCCGCTCTCCGAAGCAGAAGTTTCTCAGGAACGTGACGACGACGAGGAGCAGTTAAAACCGAAGGAGTAACCGCTATGGCGACACTCGGACAACAGTTGAAAGCCGCACGCGAAGCCAAGGGCGTCAGCGAGCACGACGCAGGCGCCGCGACAAAGATACTGACGAAAATGATTGTCGCCATGGAGGCCGACGACTTTTCCGTCATGGCCGCGCCGACCTATGCAAAAGGCTTCATCCGCCTTTACGCCGAATATCTCGGCCTCAATTCCGAGCCGCTGATCGCCGAATATCTCGCACTGCACGCGACCGCTCGGATGCCGCTGGTTGACGAAGACAGCCAGCTTGAGAAAAGCCGCAGTGCGCAACCTGCTGTACTATCCGTTCTGAAACAGGCGCTGGGGAGAATTAAACTTCCGGAATGGTTCAACGCCCGGACAAATAAACTCACCGGAAACTTGAAGCCGTATGTGGTGAAGGATATCCGCTTGGCCGCCGCCGGAGTTGCCGGACTGCTGGTGCTGATTGTTGTGATCGTCAGCATCACCAACTGCTCGCGCAGCCACCATACCGCCAAAACCACCGCATCGGTTAAGGCGGAAGTTCCCGTCCGCTCTCTGCTCGACAATCCCCTTCCCGATCTCTATCTGGTTGATTCAGGCAAAATTGAAAGCTCACGATGAAACTTCCCAATATCCTCACCGTCAGCCGCTTCGCTCTGGCCGCCGTTTTTATGGTCTGCCTGAGCGTATCTTTTCCCGGCTCGCCGATTGCCGCCGTGATCGTTTTCGGCGTCGCCGCGCTGACGGATGCGCTGGACGGACATCTCGCCCGTCGGGTATACGGCTGTTCCGCCTTCGGAACGCTGATGGATCCGCTGGCCGATAAGGTACTCACCGCCGCCGCATTCATCGGTTTCGTTGAACTCAAAATCATGCCCGCGTGGATGGTGACGCTGATTCTTTCCCGCGAAATGATGGTGACCGGATTGCGATTGCTGGCGATCGACAAAGGCGTCGTTCTTGCCGCCAGCGTCTGGGGAAAACAGAAAACGATTTGGCAGATGGTTTATATCAGCACCGTGCTGCTGGCCTTTGCCTCTTACTCGATTTACCCGTGGAGTTTTCTGGAAAGCGCCGCGTTCCGGCTGACGATGCTGTGGGTGGCCGGAGTGGTTACCGCGCTGACCGTCTGGAGCGGTATCGTCTACTTCCGCGAAAACCGATCGCTCTTCAGTAATTAATTTGAAACGGCACCCTATGTCATCCATCCGCGAAGAAAGCTGGCAGATCAAGCGACGTTCCGACCTCTGCGCCGGAACCAATGAGTCGTTCACCGATAAAGAAGAGATCATGACGCGCCTGCTGTTCAAAGACGGCGAATACGTCCGCGAAGACTACCGCCTTGCCTGGTGGAACGAGCATAAACCCGACCACGGTCTCAGCGCGTGGAAAGGCATCTTCCGCGTCCCGCCGCCGCCAACCGAAGTCATGAAAAAAGAAAGCGCGGAAACGCTCCTGCGCAACATGGTTGCCAAGGAAGACGCCGACGATACCAACGCCATTTATATTCTCGCCGTCATGCTCGAACGAAAAAAGATTCTGGCGGAAAAAGACGTTCAGGTTCGCGAAGACCAGACCAAGATCCGCGTTTACGAACATAAGAAAACCGGCGAAACCTTTCTGGTGGTTGATCCCGAACTGAAGCTGGCGGAAATTGAAAAAGTGCAGGAAGAAGTCGTCGGCCTGCTCGGCGGCAAACCGCCGAAAACCGAAACCGTCTATTCCTTCGAGGCCATCCTGCACGCGCTGATCGAGAAACACGAAAAACTCCTCTTCCCGAAACGCCCGGTCGGCGGCGATGAAGGTATTACCCAAAAGCTGGCGGCCTCGTTTTTCGCGCTGCTCGCCGGAAAAAAGAATCCGTACTGGGAAGAAGCGAACAAGGTTTTCAACCGCTTTGAAGATTCCGAAATCTGGAACCCGGTCATCACAGGCTACCGCGACCTGATTGAGCGCATCCCGCAGGAAGTCCGTTTCCAAGGATTGGAAAAATCCGCCTTCTCTAAAACGCTGGAAGCGCTGGCAATCAAAGAACCGAAAGAGCTCAACGAAGCTGACGTGCTCGCCGCATTCGCTTCGGACTCCCCGCGCGTCACCGAACTGCGCGAAAAAGTTCTCGAAGCCGCCCGCAAAGCGGTTTCGTACGCCGCGGCACCGTAAAGGAGAACTCCATGATAAAAAAAGTTGTATCCAAACAGTACGGCTTGCCTGACCCATGGAGCTTCCGCCCGCCCGCCGGAATCCGGCTGGTTGATGTCCGCACCATCGAAGAACTCGATCAACATGCCCAGGAATGGAACGACCTGTTTCAAAAAGCCGACCGGCTGACGCCGATGCTTTCCTTCCCTTGGATGCGCGCTTTTTTCAAACATCAGGTCACTTCGCCGGAACGCTGGCTGTGCCTCTTCGCCTATGAGAACGACCGATTGATCGGAATTATGCCGCTGATGTCGAGCTACGCCTTCCGCGCGCTTGGACTTTCCCTGCGGCTTTTCAAACTGCCGTATCACTACGCGCATACCAGCGGAACAGACTGCATCGCCGCACCCGGACAGGAACACGTTTTCGGCCTGTTCATGGATTATCTAAACAGCCTGCCCCTCTCCATCCCCTGCCTCAGCCTCAAACATCTTCCCGATCATTATCCTTCTGTCCGGTATCTCAACGCCGGGAAACACAAACTGAGCTTCGTACAAAAATCCGCCGGAACCGAAGCCTTCATTCCGCTGCCGGGAACTGCCGAAGCCTATACCGCCGGGCTTTCCGGAAAACTCCGGCAGAATCTCCGCCGCGCCGCCCGTGACCTAGAAAAACTTCCGGACGTTCAGTTCCGTTTCCGCGAAAATACCCGCTCCGCGCAAAACAACACCGCCCGTTTTCTGGAAGTCGAAAGCCGTAACTGGAAAGGCGAAAGAGAAACCACCATCCGGAATTTCCCCGGAAGCGCCGAAGTCTTCGAAGAAGCCGCCGCTGGATTCACAGCGCAAAACCTGATGGCCTTCAGCTTTCTTGAATCCGGCGACCGGTCAATCGCCGCGCACTACGCCATGAGGAACGGGCGGATCCTGTACATTCTGAAAATGGCCTATGACGAAGAATTCATCAACTGCTCCCCCGGCAACCTGCTAATGATCAAAGTCATTGAAACCGTCTGCGACTCCGGCGACTTCGACGAAATAAACTATTTCTCCGATCCGCCGATCCTCGCAAAATGGAACGTCCAGCACCGACCGATCTGGCATCTCATCGTCTTCCCGAAAATTCCGCTTCTCTCTCCGTTGCTGCGCATGGTCATCGGCTCCGGCAAAGTCCACAACTTCGACATCCCGCTGTAATCGGGCACCTTTTTTGTGGTCATGGCGTGGTTTTGCGGCTAACTTCTCCGCCCTTTAACCGGAGTTTTCTATGAGTCTGAGCATTGGTATTCTGGGTCTTCCGAATGTTGGAAAGTCGACGATTTTCAACGCGCTGACACGCGCCCAAAACGCGGAGGCCGCCAACTATCCTTTCTGCACGATCGAGCCGAACAAGGCTGTGGTGCCGGTGCCGGACGACCGGGTTGTTAAGCTGGCGACGATGGTGACTCCGAAAAAGACAGTTTATGCCACGGTGGATTTTGTGGATATCGCCGGACTGGTGAAAGGCGCGAGCCGCGGCGAAGGGCTCGGCAATAAGTTTCTGGCCAACGTGCGCGAGACCGACGCCCTGCTCCACGTCGTCCGCTGTTTCGAAGACGAAAACGTGGTGCATGTTGACGGCTCGGTCGATCCGCTGCGCGATATTGATGTGATCGAGACCGAACTGATTCTGGCCGATTTCCAAACCGTGGAAGCCCGCGCCCAGCGGATGGAAAAGCTGGCCCGCAATGATAAGAAGCTCGCGGAACAGCTGGCGGCGGTGAAGCGTCTGATGGCGTATCTCGGCGAAGGCAAACCGGCGGTCAGTTTTCCGGAGCACGATTCCGACGACATTAAGGCGTTTCTGAAAGAGTCGCCGCTGCTGACCGATAAGAAAATCATCTACTGCGCCAACGTGGACGAAGCCGGTATGGCGAACGACAGCGCTTATGTGAAGGCCGTCCGCCAGCACGCCGATTCCAAGGGCGCGGATACCGTGAAAATCTGCGCGAAGATGGAAGAGGATTTGATCGGCATGGACGAAGCCGAGGCGGCGGAATTTCTGAAAGAATACAACGTGACCGAGAGCGGCCTCGACCAAATCGCCCGCACTGGCTACCACACGCTCGGGCTCATCAGCTATCTAACCGCCGGGCCGAAGGAAGTTCATGCGTGGACGATTCACCGCGGCTGGAAAGCTCCGGCGGCGGCGGGCGTGATTCATAGCGACTTCGAGCGCGGCTTCATCCGCGCCCAGGTGATCGGCTTTAACGACTACGTCGCTTACGGCGGTGAAACCGGTTGCCGCGAAAAGGGACTGATGCGCACCGAAGGCAAGGATTACGTTGTTCAGGACGGCGATGTCATCGAATTCCTCTTTAACGTCTAAATCAGCACTTGCTCCTGAAATACCCAAGCCCTATAGTCGGAATTACGAAAACAACAGGAGGACACCATGTCTGATAAAGTGAAAGAACTTACCGCCGCCGACTTCGCCAATACCATTGCTTCGGGAACCGTTCTGGTCGATTTCTGGGCTCCGTGGTGCGGGCCGTGCAAAATACAGGGACCGATTCTCGATAAAGTTGCCGCCAAGGTTGGCGACAAAGCCGTTATCGCCAAGGTGAACGTGGATGAAAATCCGTCACTGGCCGCGCAGTTCGGCGTCCGCTCAATTCCGACGCTGATTTTGTTCAAAAGCGGGCAGAAGGTGCGTGATTTTATCGGCGTTCAACAAGAGTCCGCACTGGTTGACGTGCTGACGGCTTAACGTTCCGAAATTCAAAATCTTCACGCCGGGGTTTCCAACCATTGGAACGTCCGGCGTTCTTTTTTCCAGCCTTTGGAACTTTTTACCGGATGGAACGGCTGTTATAGAATGGCGGCGTTATGAAAGAACTTTTCCTCGATGCCTTGATCGACAGCGCGAAAACAATTCCTTTCCTGCTGATTATTTATTTTCTGGTGGAATGGGTTGAACGGAAATTCAGCGGAACAATTGAATCCCGCCTGCGGAAATCCGCAAAAGCCGGGCCCGCCGTCGGGGCGTTGTTCGGCTGTGTCCCGCAGTGCGGATTTTCTGTCGTGGCCGGTTCGCTCTATTCGCGCCGTCTGATCACCACCGGAACTCTGCTGGCCGTGATTCTGTCCACGTCCGACGAGGCAATTCCGGTTCTGCTCTCACAGCCGGATCGCGCCGGAACCGTCGCCGCCCTTCTGCTGGTCAAGCTGATCATCGCTTTCGTCGCCGGAACGCTGATTGATCTGTTGACGCGCCAGCCCAGTCCGGAGGCGACCGCCGAAGAATCGGAAAGTCATCATAAAGGATGCTGCCACCACGATGTTTCCCAAAAACCAGGATATCGCCAGCTGCTGGTTCACCCGCTGGTTCACACAGCGAAAATTTTTGCTTTCATCTTCGCCGTGACGCTAAGCCTAAACGGTCTGATGGCCTGGATCGGCGAGGAAAATCTTGGCCGCGTGCTTTTGCGCCACTCTCTGCTACAGCCGTTTCTCGCCGCGTTAATCGGGCTGATTCCAAACTGCGCCGCATCGGTGGCAATCACCGGACTGTTTTTGAAAGGCGGGCTCAGTTTTGGCTCAACGGTTTCCGGACTGTGCTGTAGCGGCGGGCTCGGCCTGCTGGTTCTACTGAGAGAAAACCGCAACCTCAAAGATACATTGAGAATTGTTCTGCTGCTGGTTGCCATCAGCACCACCGTCGGACTGGCAATCCAGTTGCTCTACGGCTGATTCCATGAATAAAACCACTTCGGGCTGGCTTGCGAACTGAAAGCCGACTAAAGTGATAGGCATTAAATATGAAAAACTGGATAGAACTTTGGCAGGCAGGACGCACCTTTAAGGCGGCGTTCGACGAACAGCGTTTGGCGATCAGGGGAATCTACGATTCCGCGGACAGCATTCTCCGCGTTCCGGAAAATACCCCGGCTGAATACAGGGTTTCCATGGACGCCGTTCCCGAATCGTTTTACACCCTGCGTAAAAACATTTTTTCGACCCTCTTTCAGTCCACTTATCACCTGATGGGTTGCGATCCGAAGAACCGCATTTTTTACGGAAAACTGATCCACCTTTTCCGCATCTGGGTCACCAGCGCCGACAATCTGCTCGATGCCGAAGATAAAGTGGTGATTCCGATCAACATGCCCGGATCGTCGCGTGTCATGCGGCAGGTGGTTTCGATCATGACCGCCGACCGTATTTTCCAGCGGCTGCTGGCCGAAGGTATCGCCTCCGGCGCGCTAACTTCCGAACAGGCGCGGGAACTTTCCGAACGCTCTCTACAGATTCTTCTGCCGAGCGCGGCGCAGGAAGCCAGCGAAGAAATGGGCATTACCGAGCGGCCCGGCCCGGAACATGTTCTGTCTGTCATCCACCGCTACAAAACCGGCATCCTTTTCAACGTCGCCTTTCTCGCGCCCGAAATCATCGAACCCAATCTCAATCCGGCTCGCGCCGAAGCGCTCAAAAACGCGCTGTTGCAATTTGGTATCGGCTGCCAGGTGCTAGACGACATTCGCGATATGGCCCGCGACCACATCGAGCGCCGCCACAACTATCTGCTTTCCGACCTTTGGAAAAACCAGCCGGAATTTTTCCAAACCTTGGAAACACGTACGCTAGCAGTCTCCGACCGTCTCTATCTTGAAGTCCTTCCATTTTCCCTGCCCGCCGCGCGGCTCGGCTTTGGCATGATGCGCGACGGATTGACCGCCCTTGGCGAGCTGGGACTTGGCATCCGCCCGAAAATGGCCGAGCATCTTGCCAGCTCAATGTTCGCCGTGCTTGATCTGCAGGATTTGAACTATGCATAAGAAACAACACCTCCGCTCCGCCGTTGCGCGGCAGACCGAAGGCGTCACGCTCGACCACGCCGCGAAAGTGTATGACACGCTCGCGCCGCTGATGACACTCGGGCTGGAGCGCCGCTATCACCGTATCGTTATCCAAAGGCTCGCGTTGCGCGGCGACGAGCGGATTCTCGACATCGGTTGCGGCACCGGCACGCTCACGCGCGACCTTGCCGCCGCGCTGACTGACAAACAGACTTCGCTCTGCACCGGCCTCGATGCCGCGGAAAAAATGATTGAGATCGCCAAGCGCAAGGCCGCCGGAATTCCGAATATCCATTTTGACGCCGCCATTGCCGAGCGTCTGCCCTACGAAGACAACTCGTTCGACGCCGCGGTTTCGACGTTCTTCTTTCATCACATTCACTTCGCGCTGAAAAAAAAGGTGCTGGCCGAAACCGCGCGGGTTCTTAAGCCGGGCGGGCGCTTTATTGTTGTCGATGTGGATACACCCTCCACCTGGTTCGGCACGCTCTGCGCGCGTTCCGGACACTGGCTGTTCCAGCAAAACGAAATCGCCGAAAACATCGACGGCAAACTCCGCGAGGCCTTTGACGCCGGGCCGTTCCATTGGAAAGCCGTTTCGCACCATTCGGGATACATCACCGTCTTTGAACTCACCAAATCCGCAACGCCATGAAACGTGTTGTCATTTCGATTCTCCTGCTTGCGGCGCTGTGCGCCAATGCCGCCGATCCGGTCGGGACGGCGACAGAAACATATTTCGCCGGACTGTTCGCCAAGCTCGAGTCGGTCGCCATGCAAAAACCGACGGCGGAAAATTTCCGCGATGTGATGAAGCCGGTAGCGGAATCGCTGGACGGGTTTTACGACGCGACGCTGATCGACACCAACTATGTCATCCGGCAGACCTATCTGAAACGGAACGCTCTCGCCCGCGGATTCAGTCTGCGTAAAGTCGATCAGCTTTCCGTATTCTGGGCGCAGATGGACGAGACTCCGGCGCCGCAACTCAGCGAGCCGGGGCACGGCAGTCTTCTTCAGCCGCATCTGATCTCCATGCGCTATCCGGTGATTACGAACGGCAAACTGGAAAGCGTTGTTTCGCTGCTTGTGCGAACAGAGACCTTTCTCGAAGCCGCCGGTCTTGATAAATGCCGCGCTTATAAAATCATCTGCCGCGGACAACCGGCGGAGGAAAAAGGCATCCTTTCCAAACACTTCCGCGAAACGCGCCTGCAACTGCCTTCGACCGAGTGGGTGATTCAGTACGATCCGTAGGCGGCCTCCTGCGGTTATTCCGCAGGCGTCTTCGTCAAATCTTTGAACTTGGCTTCGCTGAGTAGAGATTCCTGCCATGCGGCGGCGAGGCGCTGGGCGCGGTTGCGAGATAGTCCTTCAA
>JADYZA010000045.1 GCA_020853375.1 Verrucomicrobiota bacterium
CGAAGTTCGGAATGATCTGGTGGAAGCGTGACGAACCAAGCCTCATGCGGTTTAACGGAAAAGGAAATGCCGACAAGCCGCGCTTCACGCGGATCGAGTCCGGTGGTTTCTGTGTCAAAACAAATGCATTTGTGTTTCCGAAGTTCGGAAGTCAGAGCTTTGCGTTCTTCCAAGGTTTGGACGGCGTGGTATGTGTGTTTTACGTCGTCGATGGTTTTATAAACCGGTGAGGATTCTTCCGCCGGGGCCACGGGCGCTTGTTGTGTGGCGAAGTCGAAGAGATCTCCTTGTCCTCCTTTTGGCGGCGGTGGGGCGTAGGAAGCGACGGTCGCAACCGGCGCGGCGGGTTTGCCGAAGAGCCGTTTGGAAAAAGCGGAGAATTCAAATTCCGAAAAGAGCGCGGCGAGTTTTTCTTCGTCGAGTTTGCCGCGGTGTAATCCGTCCGGATCATAGTCGACCGGCGAATCGGTTTTGATGGTGACGAGCCATTTGCAGAGCCGGGCGCGCTCCTTGTTGGCTTCGAGGTTTTCCTTGAGCTTACCTTTCAGTTCGCCGGTGTGTTCGAGCAGATTTTCAATCGAGCCATACTGCGCGATCAGCTTTTGCGCGGTCTTGGGGCCGACGCCCGGCACGCCGGGAATATTGTCGGCGGCGTCGCCCGCGAGGCCGAGGATGTCGGTGACCTGATCGATGCGCTCGATCTCCCAGTATTTTAGCACTTCGGGAACGCCCATGATTTCCGGCGGCAGTCCGCTCTTGGCAGGTTTGTAGACGAAGGTGTGCGCGTCAACGAGCTGGGTGAAATCTTTGTCCGGCGTGACCATGTAGGTGTCGAAGCCTTCTTTCTCCGCACGGCGGGCAAGCGTGCCGATCAGATCGTCGGCCTCAAAACCCTGCGCGGTGATGATCGGAATGTTGAACGCCTTAAGGAATTCCTGAATGCAGGGACCAGCGGCGCGGATCTCTTCCGGCGTTTCCTCACGCTGGGCTTTGTATTCGGGAAACTTGTCGTGGCGGAACGTCGGCCCGGAAACGTCGAAGGCGACGGCGATGTGCGTCGGGCTGTGCTTTTCGATCAGTTCAAGCAGCGTATTGAGGAAACCGAAGACGGCGGAAACATTGCGGCCCTTTGAGTTGATCATCGGATTACGCATGAAAGCGAAGTAGGACCGGTAAACCAGCGCCATGCCGTCGAGGAGAAATAGCTTTTTGCTCATGCAGGGGAGTGTAATCAAAAATCCAAAGGTTGGAAGAATTTAACCCGCTCCTTGAAAAACAGATCACTCTTTGTCGGGCGGGGCTTCCAGTTTGTGGCTCGCGGTATACTCCCGCATCAGCGCGTAGCCGACGGAGAGCAGGACTGGCCCGAGGAAAAGTCCGATGAATCCGAAGGTGATCACGCCGCCGATTGCACCGAGCAGGACGACGATAAACGGCAGGTTTGAGCCGCGGCTGATTAGATACGGACGAACCAGATTATCGATTCCGCTGATGACGAAAAAGCCCCATACGGCCAGGAATACGCCCCATCCAGCATGACCGGTGTAGAACAGCCAGATGGATGCCGGTATCCAGACGAACGGCGTTCCGCCGGGAATTAACGCCAGCAGGAAGGTCAGCAGTCCCAGCAGGAACGGCGATGGAACTCCGGCGATCCAAAATCCGAATGCCGCCATAATCGCCTGCACCAGCGCTGTGCCGATGATGCCGTAAACGACGCTGCGAACGGTGTTGCCGGCAACTGAAAGCAGGCGCTGTGAGACGTCGCCCGCGATGCGCTGCGCTCCGGCGGAAATCCGCACCGTCATGCGCTCGCCGTCCCGGTAGAACACGAACACGATGACTACGCTCAAGGCCAGCTGAAGAATGCCTTTTCCGAAATCAATACTGTGCGTCAGCAGCCATTTTCCGACTCCCACGCCGACGGATTTTATTCCTTCGGACAGCCAACCGGTCTCTTTTGCGATTTCCGGCCAGGAGTGTTTGATCGCTGGTCCAATCCATGGAAGATTTTGCAACCATGCTGGGGCTTCAGTCGGCAGGCCACCTTGAAGGATACCGAACAATTCCTCGAACCGTGCCATGTTTCCCGCAAGAGTGATTCCCGCCAACACGAATGGGAGCACCATGACGAGCGTGATCAGAAGGGTCATTATTAAGGCGGCCAGTGTGCGGCGTCCTTTCATCCAGCCTTCCAGTTTGAGCATCAGCGGCCAGGTGGTGTAGGTGAGTACGGAGGCCCACAGAATTGCGGACACGAATGGACGCAATACCACCAGGCAGCCTGCGGCCAGTACCGCCACGGCGGTCACAGCGGCCACGGCTTCAATCCGATTCATATTTTTGAGCATCATGAGAGACTCCTTATTTCCGCTGGCAAGCGATCCGGCGTCGATTCTAGCCCGTTATATTTCTATTTGCATACCCATTTCAACCACACGGTTGGCGGGCAGACCGAAGAAAGCGGTGGCCGATTGGGCGTTACGGGACATCAGCACTAGGAGGCGTTTTCTCCACATGGCCATTCCTTTGGCCGGTGTTACGACGAGCGTTTCGCGGCTGAGGACGAAGGTGCAGGCGTTCGGGTACAGATCGAGGCCGAGCACGCGGCATCCGGCAAAAATTTCACCGATGGCGGCTTTTTCCATAAATCCGTAACGGGCTGTTGCGCGGTGGAAGCCGTTGGTCAGGGTTTCCACGTGGATGCGTTCGTCGGGATTCACGTAGGGTTCGTCAGCGGCAAGAATGGTGAGTAGAACCACGCGTTCATGTACGGAGCGGTTGAGTTTGAAATTATGGAGTAGAGCCAGCGGCGTTCCAAGAAGACTGCCGGACATGTAGACGGCGGTTCCGGGTACGCGTACCGCATGGCCAAGACTCAGATCGTCGAGGAAGCTTTCCAGCGGCAGTAACCGTTCCTTCATATGGCGGCTGAGAATTCGGCGACCCGTCCGCCACGTGGTCATTACAGCCAAAAATCCGGCGGCGACCACCAGCGGGAGCCAGCCGCCGCGCCAGATTTTCAGCACGTTTGCGGCGAAGAACAGAATTTCAATGGAAAGTAGACATATGCATAACGCGCTGGCCCACACCACATTCCAGCCCCAGCGTTTACGAGCCACAATAAAGAACAGAATTGTGGTGGCGATCATGGTTAGCGTGACGGCTACTCCGTAGGCGGCGGCCAGATTGGCCGATGAACGGAAGCCGAGCACCATGGCCAGGCAACAGACGAGCAGAAAGTTGTTGATGACCGGAAGATAAACCTGTCCGCGCTGTTCTGACGACGTATGGCGGATTTCCATGCGGGGCAGGTAGCCCATTTGGATCGCCTGCATGGTCAGGGAAAACGCGCCGGAGATGAGGGCCTGCGAGGCGATGACGGATGCGGCTGTGGCCAGAGCGACCAGCGGGTAGAGTGCCCAGTCGGGAGCGAGCATGTAGAAGGGATTTACCAGGGCTTCCGGTTGTTTGAGAATCAGCGCGCCCTGTCCGAAGTAGTTTAGAATCAGAGCCGGGAACGCGATGAAAAACCAGCCTAGCCGGATGGGGCGGGGTCCGAAGTGGCCAAGGTCAGCATAAAGAGCTTCCGCGCCGGTCACTGTCAGAAATACCGCGCCCATGACTACGAAACCGATTTTTCCGCTGGTTAGAAGAAAGTTGATGCCGTGCCAGGGCGAAAGCGCGGCCAGCACTTCGGGAGCCATTACGATGCCGCGCAGTCCAAGGATGGCGAGAACGGCGAACCAAACCAGCATGACGGGTCAGAATACACTGCCGACTTTTCCGGGACCTTTACGTTGGAAGGCGAAGATGGCAATCAGCAGGCCCAGACTTAAAGGAACGATCCAGGATTCGAAAAACGGTGTGGCGACATTCAGCCCTTCGATCGCGCCAAGCACGGTGATGCAGGGCGTGATCATGCCATCGCCGTAGAGCAGGCTTGCGCCGAGCAGTGCGATCATTACCAGAACGGCGCGGCGTTTCCCACGGTTGGCTTCATCGGCGCGAGTCAGAGCGAACAGGGCCAGAATGCCGCCTTCGCCGTGATTGTCTGCCCGTAGAATGAAGGTTACATATTTCAGACAGACGATCAGGGTTAGTGTCCAGATCACGAGCGAGAGAATGCCGAGAATGTTCGGAGCTGTAGGCGCCAGTCCGATGGAGCCGTGAAAGCACTCGCGCAAGGCATACAGCGGGCTGGTGCCAATATCCCCGAACACAACGCCCAAGGCGCATACAATCAGCCCAGCTGTTTTCCGGCGGCTCATTTCAACAGTTTGCATAGTTGTATTCTTTTCGATAAGGCTTGGAAGATCGTCGGTGCATCAGATGACGGATTCCTACGCAGTCAGTAGATCAAAAATCTCATCGGTCGATGTGGTTTTAAGCAGTTTTTCGCGCAGTTCCTGACGGCCTAGTAGTTTGCTGATTTCCGCCAAAAACTGAATATGCGGACCCGTCCGGTTTTCTGGGGAGAGTGTTATGATAAAAATATGGGAACGCTTTCCGTCCATGGCGGCGAAGTCGACGCCGCGCCGATGGATGGCGACTGCGGCGACCAGCTCATCTACCGCGTTGGTTTTTCCGTGCGGGATGGCCACACCGTTTTGCATGCCCGTGGACATTTTTTCTTCCCGATCCAGAATGGCCTGCACCACGGCGGCGCAGTCGGTGAGCTTTCCGGCGACAGACATGGCGGCAACCATCTCTTCGATGACACCCTGTTTGGTGTCAGCTGTCAGCTCCGGCAGGATCGAATCTCTGGTGAGAATCTTCTTTAGGTTCATGATGGATTCCTAACATGCAACAAATGCGCCGCCATTCTGCCCTTCAGCGATACGCGGTCAATTAAAAATCAGGAGAAAAGCAGAATCCGGACTATTTCGCGTGAGCATCCACGCTTATAAAATAAAAACCAATTGACCGGTAATTGGCTGCTGGTATAAACCCAACAGTGTTTCCCATAGGTTTTGACGCAAATAAACGGTTTCCGCTCGTATGATCTACAGCATCTAAGACGCACTTTTTCCGAAGGGATGGATATGGCCAATGAGATTTTAAGAAGCAGTCTGGATCCCGCCTGTATCCGGGTTGAATTGAATTCCAATGATCGGAATGAAGCTATCCGTGAGCTGGTCGGGTTGATCCGCACCAAACATCATTTGCGCAATGCGGAAGATCTCGTCGGCGTGGTGCTGGATCGCGAACAGAAGATGAGCACCAGTTTGGAGAACGGCATAGCGGTTCCTCACGGCAAGTCCGCCTCGATTGACAGACTTCTGGTGGCGGTCGGATTGAAACAGAAGGGTATTGATTTCAAAAGCACCGATGGCCAGCCTTCAAAAATTATCATCCTGATTCTGGCACCTGCGTCACAGAGCGGACCTCACGTGCGCTGTCTGGCCGAGATCGGGCGGCTGCTACAATCGGAAGCCAACCGGAAAAAGATGCTGGCGGCAAAGGATGCTGAAACCATTTTTAAGATCATGACGGACACAGGCGCTTAAACCATGCGAGAAAAAACATCCATCCAGCCCTTTGACGGGTTGATCCCGGGTTGTCGCTGGATGCGTGTGCTTCTTGCTACCGTTCTGATTGGTTCCGCCGGATTGCTGTTTGCTGATGCGGGAACGAACGGACTGGAGATGAGTTCCTCGCAGTTGGCCTCTTCGCACGGTTCGGTTGTGGAAGAAGAGGAACATCTGCCAGCCAGCGCGCCGGTGATTTTCACGATGGCTGGCGTGCCGATAACCACTTCAATGCTCACTGGCTGGATGGCCGCTTTTATCCTGATAGGTGTCTCGGTACGGTTTCGTCAGCAGGTTCGCGCTGGACGGAATACATTGTTTACCGGTGCTATCGAATCGCTGGTCATATTTTTGCACGACTTTTTAGCGGACATTATGGGCGAGAAACTGGCTCAGAAGACATTCTGGCTGCTGGGGTCTTTTTTCGTTTTCATCCTCTGTTCCAACTGGTTGGGTTTGTTTCCAGGCATTGGAAGCATCGGCTGGGGTCATGAAACGGAACATATGTTCAAAGTAACCCTGCCGCTTTTTCGGGGCGTGAATGCCGACCTCAACACCACGCTGGCGCTTGGCGCGCTGTTTTTCCTATTCTCGTTACTCTGGGCGTGGAAGGAAAACGGACCGATCGGCATCCTGAAGCACATTTTCGCCCCGAAAGGCGGCACGAAGGGCGTTATGCTTTTCGTCATGTCGGTGGTGTTTCTAGCGGTAGGCTTTCTGGAGGTTTTTTCCATCATCATTCGTCCGTTTTCGCTGGCGCTCCGGTTATATGGCAATGTTTTTGCCGGAGAAGTGATGCTCGAAACCATGTTGCATAAAGTTCCTGCTCTTGGCTGGTTGCTTCCCGTGCCGTTTTATCTGATGGAAGTTCTGGTCGGACTCATTCAAGCCTTTGTTTTTACCCTGCTTTCCTCGGTTTTTGTTATGTTAATTTGCAGTCACGAGAGTACAGAAGAACATTAATTCAAAAGGAGATAGAATAATATGACTCCATCCATGCATATCGGTATTGCGGCGGCGGCGGTCGCTCTCAGTGTAGGAATTATCGGCTACGGCGCTGTGATGGCGGTGGGACGGAATCCGGGCGCAAGTGCTAAAATCTTGGTTCAGTCGATTTTGGCCATCGCCTTTGCTGAAGCTATTGTATTTTACGTTATCTTCCTGAAGTGAACGCAGGAACACTATGACAACACTGTTTATTCTGGCGACAATCGAAAACCCGCTTCCGAAGTTCGGGGTCAATTGGTATGACTTGATCTCGCAGGCCATTGCGTTTCTGATCATCGCCTGGATACTGAATAAGTTCGTGTTCAAGACCGTGATGAAAACAGTGGCGGACCGGCGGAAAGAAGCCGAAGAAGCCGCCGCCCATAACGAGAGGATCCGTCACGAACTTCAGGCCGCCGAAGAGGCTCGCAGAGGAGTGCTGCATAAAGCTCAGGAACAGGCTGATAAGGTGGTGTCTGAGGCCAAAGCCAACGTGGCCGAACTGCTCGAGCAGGAAAAAATCCGCTGCGAACTGCTGGGTAACGAAATGCTGACCAAGGCGCGGGAAGATGCTCTGCTCGATCAGGCTCGCCTGAAAACAGAACTTAGAGCCGAACTCGCGACGATGATTGTCAGTCTCACTGCAAAACTGGCGCAGATGAATCTTACTGCGGCAGACCGCGACCGGCTGTTGCAGGCGGCGATTAAAGAAATTGCCGTCGAACCTTCGCAGGAAAAATAAGGTCATGCGAATCACCCGCCAGCACCGCCGCAACGCACGCCAGCTCTGGCAGTCGGTTTCTGTCAACGGCATTCCCGATGCGAACCGCATCCGTGAGGCGGTTTCATCGATACGGCAATACGAGGGCCGCGAAGCCGAAGCGGTGTTGCGGTGTTTTTTACAACGATTGGAAGTTTATATTCGCGCCAACCGGATCAGCGTGGTCAGCGCCGATCCGCTTTCAACCCCGCAACAAGAACAGCTCATCGGGCGGTTTTGTGAAACAGAATCTGTAAAAGCCGGGATCAACTTTTCTGTTGATCGCGCTGTCATCGGCGGTGTGCGGGTTGAAAAAGGATATCAAGTGATGGATATGACGATTGCGCGGCAATTAGAAATCCTGCAGGAAAAACTTTTGAAAAAATAAATTTTCGGGACTGAAAGGCTGGTTAACATACTATGCAATCTATTGTAGCGGACATCGAACAGACCCTCGCGGAATTCCATCCGGAGGCGCATTGCGAGGAAACCGGTAAGGTGATGGAAGTTGGCGACGGCGTGGCCCGAATTGAGGGTCTCCGCAAGATCCGTCTGAATGAAATGATCGATTTTGGTAACGGTGTAATCGGGCTGGCTCTGAACCTTGAAGAAAACAGCGTTGGCGCTGTGGTGCTGAGCGGCACCGAAACCGTGCGCGAAGGACAGGTTGTCCGCTCGACCGGCCGACTTCTCGAAATCCCCTGTGGCCGTGCTATGCTCGGCCGCGTGGTCGATCCGCTTGGCCGTCCTTTGGATGGCAAAGGTCCGATTGATGCTACGGAAATGAATCCAGTCGAGCGCGCGGCTCCTGGAATTATCGGGCGGCAGTCGGTTTCCGCTCCGTTGCAGACCGGCATTCTTTCCATCGACGCGGTGATTCCAATTGGAAGAGGACAGCGCGAACTGATTATTGGCGACCGGTCAACCGGCAAGACGACGATTGCGGTGGACGCCATTATCAATCAAGCCCGGTTGAACCGCGAAGCGGAAGTTTCCGGTGGCACCCAGGTTCGTCCCGTATTTTCAATTTATGTCGCGATCGGACAGCGGCAGTCGAGCGTGGCGCAGGTGGTGCGCGTACTGGAAGAGCACGGCGCGATGAAATACACGGTGGTTGTAGCCGCCACGGCATCCGACTCGGCCGCGATGCAATATCTGGCACCGTTTAGCGGCACGGCGATCGGCGAATGGTTCATGGACCACGGCATGGATGCGCTGGCAGTGTACGACGATCTTTCGAAACATGCCGTGGCTTATCGGCAGATGTCGCTGGTTCTGCGTCGTCCATCCGGACGCGAAGCCTATCCAGGCGACATTTTCTATCTGCACAGCCGTCTGTTGGAGCGTTCAGCCTGTATGTCACAAGCCTGCGGTGGAGGAACACTCACTTCACTTCCAATCATTGAAACGCAGACCGGCGATGTGTCCGCCTATATTCCGACCAATGTGATTTCCATCACAGACGGGCAGATTTATTTGGAAAGCGATCTGTTTCACCAAGGCATCCGTCCGGCGATGTCGATCGGGATTTCGGTGTCGCGCGTTGGTTCCGCCGCGCAGATCAAAGCCATGAAAGAAGTGGCCGGTAAAGTGAAGCTTGAGCTGGCGCAATATTATGAAATGAAAGAATTCGCGCAGTTCGGCTCCGATTTGGACGCCAAGACGATTGCACTGATTGAGCACGGAAAACGGATCACCGAACTGTTTAAACAGATTCAATACAATCCCTTCCCAGTGGAAGAGCAGGTGGTTCAGTTGTGGGCGGCCCAGCAAGGCTTCTTTAATGACACGCCCGTCGAGAAAACGCGTGAAGTCCGCGCCAAGTTCCTCGAATTCGTCCGGATGCGGCGGAAGGACCTGCTGAAAGAAATCGGACAACAGAAACAGCTGACACCGGAAATCAAAAAGGGACTCGAAGAGGTTGTAGCCGAATATCAAAGTTTGGTCTAACGGACATCTATGGCAAATTTACGCGACATCCGCCGACGCATTAAGTCGATCCGCTCCATGGCCAAAATAACCAAGGCCATGCAGATGGTATCGATTTCAAAAATGAAACGGGCTCAACATGCGGCGTCATATGGTATTCCTTACGCCGACATGCTAAACGATATTCTGAATCAGGTGACACAGAGCGTTGGCACCTATCAGCACGGACTGCTGGAAAACCGGAGCGGCGACCGCAAATTAATTATTTTGGTCGGCACGGATCGCGGATTGTGCGGTTCGTTGAACACCAATATTTTTCGCGAGGTCGCGAAGTATGATCGCGACACAACGTTGTTTGTGACCCTCGGCGCCAAGGCGGCCCAGTTTGTGCAAAAAACCGGACGGCTGTTGATTGTCGATTTTAACTATAGCGATCAGCCGAAACTTTCCGAAGCTCGGATGGTCTGCCGGTTTGTCGCACAGCTTTTTCTCGACGACGAAATCGACAGCGCCGATGTTGTTTTCAGCGATTATATTTCCACATTCAAGCAGGTGCCGTTGACGTGGCGTTTTCTGCCTGCGGGACAGTCGCAAGAATCGTTCGACCTCATGCCCGACACGCTAAAGCACACCAAGCTTGAGTCGGCGAAGAAAAATGCGGAAGACGTCAGGGAATTTGAATTTGAGCCGGATGTGAACTCCGTCTATGAATCACTTCTTTTGCGCAGTCTGGATTACCAGTTGTTGCAGATCATGCGCGAGGTGCGTGCCAGCGAACACAGCGCCCGCATGGTGTCGATGAAGCAGGCGACGGATAATGCCAGAGATATGAACGACAGCCTGCAGCTTATCCATAACAATCTTCGGCAGGCGTCCATTACGAAAGAACTTTTGGAAATCGGCAGCGCATCCGCAGCTGAAGGATAATTTAAAACGCAGAAACGAGGCGGGAAATGAAGCAGGGAAAAATTGTACAGGTGATCGGGCCGGTGGTGGACGTTGAGTTCGAGAGCGCCGCAGATCTTCCGGGTATTTACGAAGCACTGATTGTGGAGCAGGCGGGAATCGACGGCAAAGTGCATAAGCTGGTGCTGGAAGTTCAACAACACGTCGGCGGACACTGGGTCCGCACAATTGCCATGGGCGCGGCCGAAGGGCTTCAGCGCGGCACACTGGTTAAAACTACCGGCGGGCCAATCACGGTTCCGGTGGGGCAGGGCGTAATGGGTCGCATGATGAACGTCATCGGCGATCCGGTTGATGAACGCGGTGAAGTGAAGGCTGAAAAACGGTTACCGATTCATCGTCGTCCGCCAGCACTAACGGAACAGACCTCCAAACCGGAAGTTCTGACAACCGGTATCAAAGTGATCGATCTGATCTGTCCATTTCTGAAAGGTGGTAAAGTTGGAGCGTTCGGTGGAGCGGGCGTAGGTAAAACAGTTGTGATCATGGAGCTGATCAACAACATTGCCAAACTGCATGGCGGATACTCTGTTTTTGCCGGCGTCGGCGAGCGTTCTCGTGAAGGTAACGACCTCTATCACGAAATGTCCGAAGCTGGCGTCATCAATCAGGATGATCTGGAAAAATCTAAAATCGCTTTAGTCTACGGACAGATGAACGAGCCGCCGGGTGCCCGTATGCGCGTGGCGCTAACCGCCTTGACGGTGGCGGAATATTTCCGCGACGAAAAATTTCAAGATGTTCTGTTGTTTATCGATAACATCTTCCGCTTTTCACAGGCAGGCGCAGAAGTGTCGGCCTTGCTTGGCCGTACGCCCAGCGCGGTCGGTTACCAGCCAACGCTCTCCACGGAAATGGGGGATTTGCAGGAACGAATCACTTCAACGCGTTCAGGCTCCATCACCTCGTTCCAAGCCGTGTATGTTCCCGCCGATGACCTGACCGACCCGGCGCCAGCCACGACATTTGCCCATCTCGATGCAACCATTGTGCTTGATCGCGCGCTCACCGCTCAGGGAATTTTCCCGGCGGTTGATCCGCTGGCTTCGAACTCGCGCGCGCTTTCGCCTGAAATTGTCGGTGAGGAACATTACAACACCGCTCGCGGTGTTCAGGCTGTTCTTCAGCGCTACAAAGAACTCCAGGACATCATTGCCATTCTTGGGATTGATGAACTTTCCAACGAAGATAAGGTCATCGTCAACCGGGCCCGCCGCATTCAGAAATTTTTGAGCCAGCCATTCACAGTTGCTGAGGTCTTTACCGGACGTCAGGGCCGTCAAGTGACAGTTCAGGAAACCGTTCGCGGTTTCAAAGAAATTCTCGAAGGGCAGCATGATGCTGTTCCTGAATCCAACTTCTACATGAAGGGCGGCATCGCAGAAGCGATCGAAGGGATTTAAATATGGCGGCGCTGCTGAAGGTTAAGATCATTACACCGAAGGAAGTCGCGTACGACGGAATGGCGCTGGCTGTTACGATCCCAGCAGAACAAGGTGAGATGCAGGTGTATCAGGGACACATTCCGGTTTTGGCGCGCGTGATAAAAGGAATTGTTCGCATTGAAAACTCCGGTGCGGCACCGGTTTGTTTTTCTGTGGATGAAGGATTTTTTCGCGTGACGCAGGATGAGGTCAGCTTGCTGATCGATTCGATTCAGCCGATGCAAGCCGTAAATGCATAATAGGGCAACCTTCATAAAGCCCCGTCTATACTTAATTATTATCGTATTTCACCTTGCGCACTTTCTATGTTTGCAGTAAGAATTGCCCAACAAAACGGGGCCGAGTGAACGGCCGGAAACAGAAACCAAAGTGTAACAGGAGAATCCGCAATGGCAAAAGCAGCAACCAAGTCTCAGATCATCGCCAAGATTGCCGACGACGCCGGCATCAGCAAAGTTCAGGCAAAAGCCTCCCTCGAATCCATCATCGCTCAGGCCTATAAAGGTGCTGCCGCTGGCTTCACCGTTCCGGGACTTGGCAAACTGGTCAAAGTGAAACGCAAAGCTCGCATGGGTCGTAATCCCGCCACTGGCGCGACGATCAAGATTGCTGCTAAGACGGTTCTCAAAGTCCGTATCGCCAAAGCCGCCAAGGATGCAGTCCTCGGCTAAGCGTTTTGATGAAACGAATGCAACCGCCCTGAAAAGGGCGGTTGTTTTTTTTGACTTGATGAATTCCGTTTATCCGGATAAACAGATTTAATATGACAGTCATTCAGAAGTTGAAAACCTCCGCAAGTCCGTTGATTTCCGTGGAATTTTTTCCACCCAAGTCGGAATCGGCGCAAAACTCTTTTAATAAAGGGGCCGTCGAGTTAATCGGTCTCCGTCCAGACTTTGTTTCTGTCACCTGCGGTGCTGGCGGATCTGCCGCCGGACCGACACTGGAAGTTTCAAAACAACTTTCCGGGCTGGGGTATGAAACTGTTATGCCGCACTGCACCTGTGTCGGTATGTCATGCGACGAGCTGGCGTTTTCAGTTGATGCTCTGGTCAGGCAGGGGTTTCAGAACATCATGGCTTTGCGCGGTGATCCACCACGCGGGGAAAAGCTTTTCAAACCAGCCGTCGGAGGATTTCGCTACGCCGCTGAACTGGTGGCTTTTTTGAGGGAACGGCACCCGCAGCTTTGCATAGGCGTGGCGGGCTATCCGGAAAAGCATCCGGAGTCGTGTAGCCGCTCCGACGATATTCAGAACCTGAAAACCAAGGTGGAGTCCGGCGCCGATTTCATCACGACGCAATTATTTCTGCACAACCACGTCTATTTTGAATTTGTCGAAGAATGCCGTGCTGCGGGCATCACCGTGCCGATTGTTCCAGGACTTCTACCGATTATTTCTTTAGAGCAGATTAATCGGATGCGTACGTTTTGCGAATTTCACGTTCCGGCTGTTCTGTTGCGGAATCTTGAGGCGGCGAAAAATGATCCGATCAAGATGGAACGAATCGGACTCTACTGGGCTATTGAGCAGATTTCTGAGCTTGTCGAAGGCGGCGCGCCAGGTATTCACCTTTATCTGCTGAATCGGGCTAAGACGGCATTCTATCCCGAACTGTTTGCTTGTCTTTCGCGTGTTCGTGGAAACTAGGATCCAATGTTTGGAAAAAAGGTTTCCAAACATTGGGAAAAAGAGCATATGTTTTTCCCATGTTTGAAAAAATCATAGTGCTGATTCTTCTCGCAACCGCATTAGCCGGGTGTTCGTCGCCTACCTATGAAGACGGGACAAAGCGTGAATATTCCGATATGCCCTGGAACACTCCAGCCCGCTGGGAAGGCTCAATGAGCATTCCCGGTATGAGTGGATACGAATAAAGCCTGCGGTGTTTTCCGCAGGCTTTAAAACGATTCGGGCTTTTTAAACCTTACTGCAGGATGCGAAGCATCCGGCGTAAAGGTTCTGCCGCGCCCCAGAGCAACTGATCGCCGCAAGTGAATGCTGCCAGATAGTCCGGCCCCATTTTCATCTTGTGAATCCGTCCGACGGGAACGGTTAGCGTGCCGGAAATCGCAGCAGGTGTCAGACGCGCGAGCGTTTCCTCTTTGGTGTTGCCAACCACATCGACCCACTCGTTGTCGTTACGGATGATTTCGATGAGTTCCTCAAGCGGAAGGTTCTTTTTGAGTTTGATGGTAAGTCCTTGGCTATGGCAGCGCATGGCGCCGATTCGCACACAGAGGCCATCAATCGCAATAGGTGTTTTGGTTCCAAGAATTTTATTGGTTTCGGCAAAGCCCTTCCATTCCTCTTTGGTCTGGCCGTCTTCCACCGCCTTGTCAATCCATGGGATCAGGGACCCTGCCAGTGGCGCGCCAAAGTGCTCTTTAGGCATTTCTTTGCTACGCAGGCTGGCGGTGACTTTGCGGTCGATATCGAGAATGGCGGATGAAGGGGTTTTCAGATCGGTGGCGGCTGTCTGGTGCAGTGTTCCCATCTGGCTCAGCAGTTCACGCATATTCTGCGCTCCAGCGCCGGAGGCCGCCTGATAGGTCATTGAGGAAAGCCATTCGACCAAACCGGCTTTAAACAGTCCGCCAATTGCCATCAGCATCAGGCTGACGGTGCAGTTTCCGCCGATGAAATCTTTTTTGCCGTCCGCCAGAGCGTTGTCGATGACTGGGCGGTTAACCGGGTCGAGGATGATGACAGCGTCCTTGCTCATGCGCAGGGTTGATGCGGCGTCAATCCAGTATCCCTTCCAGCCAGCGGCGCGCAGTTTACTATGAACAGCCTGCGTATAGTCGCCGCCCTGACAGGTTAAAATCACATCCATAGAGCCGAGAGCATCAATGTCCGAGGCATCAAGAAGAAGCGATTTGCCTTTGCCGACATTCGGCGCGGGCTGTCCGGCCTGTGAGGTGGTAAAGAAAACGGGATCAATTGTCGCAAAATCATTTTCCGCCAGCATTCGTTCCATCAGTACCGAACCGACCATTCCGCGCCATCCTACTAAACCAACTTTCATCTTGTATCTCCCCGATTTAAAAGGCCGCACGGTATTTGATTTAAAAACTGAACGCAAGCCGCTATTGTCCGCAAATCATGACGTTTTTTATATTTCTAGCGGAACTTTTTCCTTCGGCCAGACCCTTTTGGGAATACGGCAACCCGCCGCAGGGCGCGGTCGCCTGCGGACTGGTTTTTCTATTGCTGATTTGCGCCGGCATCGCTGTTGATGTCGGACTGGTTTTGCATTGGATAAAACGTCCGGTTCGGGTGCCTGAACTGACGAGCCGTCTGGCTTCCCGTGCTCTTCCTTGGCAGCTTCTAGCGGTATTTTCAGGCATGCTGGTTTTGTTTTATCTCCTCACGTCGTGGGTTTATCTACTGATGTTCCCGCAGGGCGAGATTGAACCGTACACGGTGCTTTTCCAGACCTTGTTATTTCATCTGCCGGTGCTGGGGATGCTCGCGCTTATATTTCATGTCGCTGGAATCCAAGGGCGTGAGCTGTTCAGCCTGCACTGGAAAAAAGCGCCGCAGTTATTGGGGCTTTCCCTGTTGTTCTATCTGGCGGCGCTTCCTTTGCTCTGGGGTATCAGTGCGATTTATCAGATCGTGCTTCACCAGTTCGGCTGCGATTTTTATCTGCAGGACGTGGTGCAGGTGCTGACGGTACCCGCGTCGTGGCCCGTTCGCGCGGCTCTCTTTTTCATCGTCATCATCGTGGCACCGGTTTTTGAAGAGATTATTTTCCGAGGACTCCTGCTTCCGTTCATGGTTCGCCGCGCCGGCTTTTGGCCGGGGATCGTGCTGATCTCGGTGGTCTTTGGCGGGATGCATTTCCACCTGCCCGCATTTCTGCCGCTCTTTCTGCTTTCTGTGGCATTCAGTCTGGCCTATGCCCGCGCACAGTCAATGTGGGTGCCGATCGGTATGCATATCGCCTTCAACGGCGTGACGGTTGCTTTGCTTCTGCTGATGGGCTGATAACCCGGAGTTTTTCTTTGCATCCGCACGGCGGAAGGGTAAAAACGGGCTCTCAATTTGGAAAAGGATAACGCTATGCTCGACATGAAATTGATTCGCGAGAATCCGGCCGCCATTAAAAAGGCGCTCGCCACCCGCAAGGCCGATGCCGACATCGACGGACTGATCGCTCTCGACAGCGCGCGCCGTGCCGCCATTACCGGTGTTGAGGAACTGAAAAGCAAACGCAACGCCGCCTCCAAAGCGATTGGCGGTTTGATGAAAGACGGCAAAAAGTCCGAAGCCGAAACCGCCAAGGAAGACGTCCGGATAATCGGCGACCGGATCACCGCTCTGGACGAACAGGTTCGCGAGCTGGACGAAAAAATCCTGAACACGCTTCTTTTCATCCCCAACCTGCCGCTTCCTGCCGTTCCGGTTGGTAAAGACGAAACCGATAACGTTGTTGTCCGCACCTGGGGCGAACAGAAAAAATTCGATTTTGAAGTGAAACCGCACTGGGACATCTGCGAAGCGCTCAAACTGGTCGACTTCGAACGCGGCACCAAAATCACCGGCTCCGGCTTTCCGGTCTACACCGGACAGGGCGCGCGCCTGCAACGCGGACTCATTCAGTTCATGCTAGACCTGCACACGCTTCAACACGGCTACACCGAAGTCGAGCCGCCATTCGTCTGTAACGCCGATGCCATGACCGGAACCGGACAGCTTCCGAAATTCGCTGAAGATATGTACCACATCGGTTTCGACGGCCTCTATCCGGTGCCGACCGCCGAAGTACCCGTCACCAACCTGTACCGCGACGAAATCATCGAAGAAAAACTGCCGCTCAAACTGACGGCTTACACGCCATGCTTCCGCCGCGAAGCCGGCGCCGCCGGACGCGATACGCGCGGACTGCTCCGCCTGCACCAGTTCGATAAGGTCGAAATGGTCAACTTCGTGAAGCCCGAGGATTCAGAAAAACAGCACGAAATCCTCGTCCGCGAAGCCGAGAAAGTCCTGCAACTCCTCGGACTGCACTACCGCGTCATCGAACTCTGCACCGCCGACATCGGCTTCAGCGCCGCCAAATGCTACGACATCGAACTCTGGGCGCCCGGCGTACAGAAATGGCTCGAAGTCTCATCGGTTAGCAACTTCTGGGACTATCAGGCCCGCCGAGCCCGCATCCGCTGTCGCGGCGAAGACGGCAAGCCGCAATTCGTTCACACGTTGAACGGCTCCGGCGTCGCGCTTCCTCGCCTCGTCGTCGCCCTCATCGAAAACAACCAGAACGCCGACGGCACGGTCAACCTTCCCGAAGCCCTTCGTCCGTACATGGGCGGCCTCGAGAAGCTGGGATAAAAACCACTAATCTTCACTGATTTTCACTAATTCAATTTTTGATTAGTGCGGATTAGTGTCAATTAGTGGTTAAATAAGGCCGTGAACCTGATCGACAAAGTTAAAGTGGCCATTGAACGGGAAGCTCTGATTCCCGAGGGGACTCGCGTGGTTGTCGGAGTTTCCGGCGGAGCCGATTCCATTGCGCTGTTACACATCCTTCATCGCCTCGGATACCAACTGACCGCTGCACACCTGAACCATTCCATCCGCGGCGCGGAGGCCGACGGAGACGAAGCGTTCGTTCAAGCACTCTGCCGGAAACTCGGGATCAAGTGCGGCACTGCCAAAGCCGATGTTCCGGCGCTCGCCAAAGCCAAAGGCGTCTCGCTCGAAATGGCCGCCCGCGAAGCAAGACACGAATTTTTCCGCTCTCTGCCACCTGCCACCTGCCACCTGCCACCTGTCATTGCTCTGGCACATCATGCGGATGACCAATTAGAGACATTTTTCTTGCGAGCCGCGCGCGGCACCGGACCTTCCGGATTAGGAGGCATGCGGTTTTTCCAAACA
>JADYZA010000046.1 GCA_020853375.1 Verrucomicrobiota bacterium
AATCCCGAACCTTCCGTTTTGCTGGCCGACTCCTTTGACCCGAACACCGTCGGCGGAACCGGTAAGCTCAGTAGCTGGGAGCGGGCGCTCGCGATGAAAGTCGCCGTCGGTAAACCGGTGATGCTGGCGGGCGGACTGAATTCCGAAAACGTGCGCGACGCAATTGCCGCCGTGAACCCGTGGGGCGTGGATGTCAGCTCCGGCGTCGAAAAAGAACCCGGCGTGAAAGACATCCGTAAAGTGAAGCAGTTTATCGAGAGAGTCAGAAAATGAAATCGACCCAGCCGGATAAGCGCGGGCACTTTGGCCCGTACGGCGGAATCTTTGTTCCCGAAACGCTGATGGAGCCGCTCCGCGAACTGGAGCGCGTTTATCAAACGGCGCGGAAAGATCCCGCATTCAAAAAGGAACTCGATTACTACCTGCGCGAATATGTCGGCCGGCCGTCGCCGCTCTGGTTCGCCCAACGAATGACTGAACAGCTCGGCCCGAAAATTTATCTCAAACGCGAAGACCTCAACCACACCGGCGCGCACAAAATCAATAACGTCATCGGTCAGGCGCTGCTGGCGAAGCGGCTTGGCAAAACACGGCTGATCGCCGAAACCGGTGCCGGACAGCACGGCGTCGCCACGGCGACCGCCGCCGCGCTTTTCGGCATGGAGTGCGTTGTGTACATGGGCAAGGTCGACATGGAACGGCAGATGCTCAACGTCTTCCGCATGGAAAGCCTGGGAGCCAAAGTCGTCGCCGTCACCGCAGGACAGCAGACGCTCAAAGAAGCAATCAACGAAGCGATGCGCGACTGGGTCAGCAATCTGCGCGGCACGCACTATGTGCTCGGCACCGCCTTCGGCCCGCATCCGTACCCGATGATCGTGCGCGACTTCCAGAGCGTCATCGGCATCGAAGCGCGAAAACAGATTTTAAAAGCCGAAGGACGCCTGCCGGACGCCATCGTCGCCTGCGTCGGCGGCGGCAGTAACGCGATCGGTATCTTCAGTTCCTTTATAAAAGATAAAAGCGTTCGGCTGATCGGCGTCGAAGCCGGTGGTCTCGGCATTGAGCCGGGCAAACACGCCGCGCGTTTCGCCGGCGGGAAAGTCGGCGTATTGCAGGGAACAAAAAGTTATGTTCTGCAGGACGACGACGGACAGATTCTGCTGACGCATTCTGTCAGCGCCGGACTCGACTACGCCTCCGTCGGCCCCGAACACGCGTTTCTGCATGACTCCGGCCGCGCGGAATACACCTATATAGAAGACGCCGACGCGATTAACGGCTTCGACAAGCTCGCGCAGTGGGAGGGAATTCTCCCCGCTCTCGAAAGCTCGCACGCCATCGCCTGGGTCATCCAGAACGCCAAACAGTTTTCCAAAGACGACATCGTGATCATCAACGTCTCCGGTCGCGGCGACAAAGACGTTCAGCAGATCGCGGAGTGGAAAAAAGAGCAGACCAAAAACAAGGAGTGACTCAATGTGCAAAGGAGCAGCGATCGCGCGGCGGTTTATGATTATTCTCGGACTTTTTGTTCTTACGACAACTGCTGAAAAACTGCCGCCTCCGGCAGAAGAGGAATGTTTGGCCACCGAACTAGCGAGCAAACAAGCGCTTCTCGCTGGCAAAATCATAAAAGTTAAATTCAATCGGATTGAGCAGGTTAGAAAATCAATTGATGGGACATATACCGGCACGCTATTTTCCTCTGTAAAACCAAAGGGGGACACATATTTCTCAGGAGCAGGATTGCACATACGTTTCCCACAAGAAGGTCTTGGTTTTTTTCTAAAACGGTGCCCACCGCCAGGGGTGGATGACGTTATTGCCGAACTGACAAAGCCAGATCGGGAGGAAGTATATATAGAAGTCAGTCGGAACTCCGAAACAGGCTCCTTGGCAACGGGAGATCTGTATCAAAAGGCTGGCGACGAGGGGGCGTACAAGTGGTCGAGGGAGACAGAAATCCCAGATTTGTCCTCGGAAAAAAAAATATCGGTTAACGATGTGTTGCTTTATCCGGCTCAGCTGAACGGTAAAATTATCGAGGTAGAGTTTTATTCGGTAGATCGTATCAAGCAAGAGTCGGCTGAAGAGTCTGTCGCCGCGATTTCCTGTGGCAGAGGGCACTCATTCGCTCTAATTACCTTTCCCACAGCCAGTCTCGCATTTTTTAAAGAAATAGAGAATCGGACGACTCGCTCTAGAGCTTGCAGCGTCTATGTCAAAGTCGTTAGTACGAGAGGCGTTATTCGGCTGAAGGCGCTTGGAAGACGGGTTTCCGGATCGGGCGATGAGGCAGAATACGGGTGGTAAGAATGTCGATTAAAAGCATGACAGGATTTGGGTCGGCGGCGACGCATGCCGACGGCGTGCGTGTAACGGTCGAGCTGAGCTCAGTAAACCGTAAACAACTCGATGTGGTCTTCCGTCTGCCGCCGCAACTGGCCGCGCTGGAGTCGCGTATTCAGAAAATCATCCAAGAGAAGATTTCGCGCGGACGGATCAGCGGAACGGTTCAACTGGAGTCCGCCAGCGGCGGCGCGATGGTTCATATTGATGAAAAACGCGCCGAGGAAGCCGTGAAACAGTTACGCCGAGCGGCGAAAAAACTGAATCTGCCCGACGATTTGAGTGCGCGCGCGTTGTTGCAGATTCCCGGACTGCTGAAAGCGCAGAATGGAGATCAGAATCCGGAAGAAGTTTTCCAGACATTGGAACGGGCGCTTACCGCCGCGCTGAAAAAACTGGATACAATGCGCGTTCGCGAAGGCAAAGCGCTCGAAACAGATTTTCTCGCCCGGCTTCGGCTGTTGGAAGCGATGCTGGCGCAGATCAAAGCGCGCGCGCCGCAGATCGCTTCCAATTATCGGAAAAAACTTTTCCAGGGATTGGAAACCGCCGGACTAAAAAACGTCGCGGACGACGAACGAATCATCAGAGAGATTGCGCTGTTCGGCGAACGCGGTGATATCTCAGAAGAGATCACGCGACTGGAGAGCCATCTTCAGCAGTTTAAAAAAATGCTGCGCGGCAAAGAGCCCGCCGGACGTCCGCTCGATTTTCTGGCGCAGGAATTTTTCCGCGAGATCAACACGATCGGTTCCAAAGCGAACGATCTGAAAATCACGGAACAGGTTGTCGCGTTTAAAACCGAACTCGAACGTATTCGGGAGCAGATACAGAATGTCGAGTAAGCACAAACCGTTACTGCTGGTCATCTCTGCGCCGTCGGGCGCGGGAAAATCGTCGCTGTGCAATCGGCTGGTCGAAAAATTTCCTGAGATGGTTTATTCCATCTCTTGCACCACGCGCGCGCCGCGCGGAAGCGAACAGAACGGGGTGCATTATCATTTTCTTTCCGAAGAGAACTTCCGCGCGCGCATCGACGCCGGAGAATTTCTGGAACACGCGCTGGTGCACGGCAACCGCTACGGAACATTAAAGCAGACCGTGATGGACGCGCTGGCGCAGGGCCGCGACATCATTATGGATATTGATGTGCAGGGCGCTCAGCAGATACGCGCCGCCTGCGCTGCGATGCATGCGGATGACCTGATTAAAAAAAGCTTCGTGGATATTTTTATCGCGCCGCCATCGATGGATGAATTGAAGCGGCGTTTGTGCGGTCGCGCGACCGACAGCGCGGAGGTGATTGAAAAAAGAATGCGCAACGCAGCGGATGAAATGGCGCATCAATCACGCTATCAGCACATCGTGATCAATGATGATTTTGAAAAAGCACTCGATGAGCTTTGCGAAATCATCACGCGCGAGCACCACAACCGGTAGTAAAATTTTTTACGTTTTACACAAACTCTAGTTGCAAGAAAAAAAATATATCGTTATACCTTCGTTCGTACAGGGGCAGGATGACGTGAAGCGGATGATGACAGACGAAAAGTTCAGGTCAAACTGCGCAGGGTTAACCTAGGATAAAGGAGACTGGAAATGGCAGCTAAGAAAAAAGTCGCGAAGAAGGCAGTGAAAAAAGTCGCTAAAAAAGCGGTTAAAAAAGTAGCGAAGAAAGTCGCTAAAAAAGTCGTGAAAAAAGTCGCTAAAAAAGCGGTTAAAAAAGTCGCGAAAAAGAAATAACAGCTTCGGCTGATTAGTTCTGAGCAGCCCCGGATTCCGGGGCTGTTTTTTTATGCCGCAGTTTTTCGTTTCCTTTGAAAAAATCGCGGGCTATCCTCCCGCCAACTTTAACAGGAGCTGGTCGCAGCCTATGAAATGTCCGAAGTGCGAACATCGTGAAAACAAGGTCATCGACAGCCGCGAGGTGCGCGAAGGATGCGCCATCCGCCGCCGCCGTCTTTGTCTGAACTGCGGACACCGATTCACCACCTACGAAGAGGTTTTGCGCGCCGCGTTGCAGGTGATCAAGCGCGATGGCCGCCGCGAAGAGCTTTCCCGTGAAAAACTGACACAGAGTATCGCTATCGCCTGCCAGAAACGACCGATCAGCATTCAGCAGATCGATCAGATGACCGGAAGTGTGATTACACAGGTCGAGGCCGAGTATGAACGCGAAGTTCCTTCCACCGCACTGGGCACCAAAGTGATGGCGCTGCTCGAGAAGCTCGATGAAGTCGCCTATGTGCGCTTTGCCTCCGTTTACCGCCGCTTCAAAGACGTCAATCAGTTCATGAATGAGGCTGAAAGGCTGATCGGGCGCGAATGATCGACACGCACCAGAGCCGCCAGCTGGCCGAGCGCCAGCTTTGGTCTGGAACGGTGCGGCAGTTTTTCCAAACGCTGGAAATAGACGACCGCGCTTTTGCGCCGGACATTACGGAAAGTCTGGCGGTGTTCTGTCAGCGGTATGCGCATATGCCCGGACGTTCTCTTTCGCTCCTGATGGCGCGCTCGTTTTGTGTCACGGGCGATACGGATACCGCGGAACGGATTCTGCTCCACGATGGCGCATGCCGTCCGCACGTCGCATCCTGGCTCGAAGTGCTTTCGAGTGGATATCCGTTCCCAGAACTTTATCCGCTATTTTCTTCGCGCGCGCTCCGGCCTCAGAATTTTGAATCGACCGGAACGCTGTGGGTGCTCGACCTGAACAGGATTCAGCTGACCGAAGCTGACCGGCATGAGTTGATTCTGTTTCAAACGATCCGCGTGCTGACCGAACAGGTTTCCAGTGTTTGGAAAAAATCTGACGGGTGCGGCACGCTGGGCGTGAAAGGACTTCCTCGGCTGACACAGTTTGTCCGCAACCGCAACGTGTCGCGGCAGATGCCCGAACACATCCGCGACGTGCTGGCTCTTCGCGCGCAAAAGAACGGCTGGGCGGCGGTTCCGGCGGTTCTATTTTTCAATCATTGAACAACGGATCCTTTTTCGTGAAAAAAATATTTCCCATCGGCTTATCTATGTTTAGCGGCGTTCTGCTTGCGCTGAGTTTTCCGCCGCTCGGACTTTCTTTTTGCGGCTGGCTTGCGCTGGTTCCGCTGATTATCGCCTGTGCTGGCGCCGCGCCGCGCCGCGCGGCGTTCCTTGGCTGGTTGGCCGGAGCGGTTTTCTTTTTGGGTTCACTTTACTGGCTGAGACACGTTTCGTGGCTGGGCGCAATCGGCCTGGCCTTTTACTGCGCACTCTACTTTATGCCGTTTGCGGTGTTCGTCTCGCTGCGCGGCGACGGATGGCGCGGCGCGAACGTGCTGAAAAATATCGGATGGATGGTTGGCGCGGCGGCGGTCTGGGCGGCATCAGAATATCTGCGGGCTGTTTTCGCCACGGGCTTTCCGTGGAATCTGCTGGGTGTCAGCCAATATAAGGAATTGGTGATTGTTCAAATTGCGGAGTGGGGCGGTGTTTATGCGGTTTCGGCGCTGATGGTTTTTGTCAGCGCGGCGTTCGCCGTCACGATTCTGCAATATGCGCCGGGAGTCCGGCGCACCGTCCGGATGCGTCCGGAAATGATTTTTGCTCTGCTGACCGTTGCGCTGGTCTGGTCGGTCGGTATACGCAGGCTGCTAAACCAGCCTGCTTCCGGCGGGACACCGTTGCGCGCGGCGCTTGTGCAGTTGAATGTTCCGCAGGTTGGAAACTGGGATGAGCCGGATCCGGAAGTGGTTTATGAAAAACTCGAGCGGCTCACCTCGCTTGTGCAGCAGATGCCCGGACTGGATTTGATTGTCTGGCCCGAAACGGCGATTCCCGATCTTGTACGGTTCAGTCAGCGTAGCGCTGATCTGGTCCGGCGGATGGCGGCCGCCGGAACGCCGCTGTTGGCCGGCAGCATGGATGTGGTCTGGCGCGCGGAAAATCAGCCGGACTATTACAATGCCAGCATGCTGTTTAACACGCGCGGCGAACTGCTCGGCACCTATTACAAACAGCATCTGGTGCTGTTCGGTGAATATATTCCGTTTGAAGGAAAGATTCCGCTGATCAACGCGCTGACACCCATCGGGTCGAGCTTCACACCGGGACGCGCGGCCACGCAGTTCCGGCTTCCCGGCGGAACGAGCAGCTTCTCCGTGCTGATTTGCTTCGAGGATTCTCTGCCGTACCTCGCGCGGAAGGCCGCGCGTTCCGGCGCCTCTTTGCTGATTAATCAGACCAACGATTCCTGGTTTGATCCCGACTGCGGATCGGCGCAGCACCTTGCGAATTCCGTGTTCCGCTGTATCGAAACCCGCCTGCCGATGCTGCGCTGCGCCAACACCGGCATCACCTGTTCTATTGATTCGCGCGGACGCGTTACGCAGACGCTCGCGCCGCGCGCCGAAGGGTTCCAGATTGCGGAAACGGTTCCGGCGGATCCGGCGAACGCGCCGACATTCTATGTCCGTTTCGGCGACCTGTTTGCGCAGGCTTGCTTGGCCGGAAGCGTTGCGCTATTTATCATTTTTTTCATCAGAGGACGGATATTGAAGCATGCTTGAAGAACTCAAAAATAAAATGGCGGCGGTCCGCGTGCGTATGGAAGAGATGCGCGGCTACCTCGGCATCAACGAAAAGCGCGAAGAAATGGAGCGGCTCGAGGCGGAGGCCGCCGTGCCGGGTTTCTGGAACGATCAGGCCCGCAGTCTCGCCAATATCGCCGCGACCAAAGCCGCCAAAGCCGTACTTGGACCTTTTCAGAGCATCGAAGCCTCGTTGGGTGACGCGGAAGTTCTGATGGAGTTGGCGGAAATCGAAGACGAAGCCGGACAGCTGGCGGCGGAACAGGAAATCGAACAGATGCTGGCGGCTTGCGAGAGTAGTTTCCAATCTTTGGAAATGCAGTCGCTGCTTGGCGGTCCGATGGATTCTAAAAACGCCTATCTCAGTTTGCACGCCGGCGCGGGCGGAACGGAATCGTGCGACTGGGCGGATATGCTCTACCGCATGTACCGCCGCTACGCCGAACGCAACGGCTTCACGGTGGAACTGCTCGACATGCAGCCGGGCGAAGAAGCGGGCATCAAGAGTGTCGCCTTTCAGATTTCCGGCAGTTACGCATACGGCTACCTCAAAGGAGAGCGCGGAGTTCACCGGTTGGTGCGGATCAGTCCGTTCGATTCCGCGGCGCGGCGCCATACATCGTTTGTCGCGCTCGATGTCACTGCGGAGATCGATGACGACATCGACGTGGATATCGAAGAGAAAGATTTACGGATCGACACCTACCGCTCCAGCGGATCGGGCGGACAGCACGTTAACACCACCGACTCCGCTGTGCGCATTGTGCATATTCCGTCCGGCATCATCGTGCAGTGTCAGGCGGAACGCTCGCAGCACAAGAACCGCGACAAAGCCATGAAGATGCTGCGTGCCAAAGTGTACGAGTACGAACTGGATAAAAAGAAACAAGCCGCCGAACAGTTTTATGGTGCGAAAGGCGAAATCGCCTGGGGCCACCAGATCCGCTCCTACGTCTTGCAACCGTACACGATGGTTAAAGATCACCGCACCGACACGCAGAGCGGCAACACCCAAAGCGTGCTCGACGGGAACATCGGCGAGTTTATCGAGGCGTATTTGAAGCTTCAGAAAAAAGGGAAAGCTGACGCGTGAATATTTTAGACGAGATTATTGCTAACAAGCGGCGCGAGATCGAAACACCCGGATATTTCCAAGCCTTGGAAACCGCGATTGAAAATCTTCCGCATGTTGGAACGGCTTGCGCGGCGTGCGACGGGAAACCTGCGCGGCAGGCTGCGCCAGATTTTCTCGCCGCGCTGAAGTCCGCGCCGATCGGCTTGATCGCCGAAGTGAAGCGCAAATCACCTTCGGTCGGTTTAATCCGGGATCCGTTCGATCCCGCCGCAATCGTTCGCGCCTATGAAGCGGCCGGCGCGCAGGCGGTTTCCTGTTTGATGGACGCGAAATATTTTGGCGGCGGCGAAGCGCAGTGGACGGCGGTGCGCGCGGCGACGACACTACCGATGCTCTACAAAGAGTTCGTGATGGATGCCCGTCAGATTTTTCACGCCGAAGCGCTCGGGGCGTCGGCTGTGCTTTTGATTGCGGCCGCGCTGGACGATGCGGAACTAAAAAAATTCATCCGGCTGACGGAAGCTTCCGGCATGACTCCGCTGGTTGAGGTGCACACGGAAGAGGAAATGCGGCGAACCGCCGTCGCCGGAGCGCAGTGTATAGGCATCAACAACCGTAACCTGAAAACCTTTGAGACAAACCTTGAAACCACACTGATGCTTCGCACGCTGGCACCGGCAGACTGCACGCTGATTAGTGAAAGCGGAATCCGAACCGCGGACGATGTGAAGAGACTCCGCGATGCGGGCATTTCCGCCATTCTGGTCGGCGAAAGCCTGTTGCGTCAGCCGGATCTGAAAGCCGCTGTTCAAAATCTCATGGGCTCGCTATGAAGATTTTTTCTATTCCTCCTGTCATGCAGTCGGCCTGTCTTCTGGCGATCTCCAATGTTTTCATGACGTTCGCTTGGTATGCGCATCTGCGCAACATGGCGGGTCGCAAATGGTTTATCGCCGCGCTTCTCAGCTGGGGGATTGCGCTGTTTGAATATCTCATCATGATTCCCGCCAACCGGATTGGCTATACGCAGCTTTCGCTGTCGCAGTTGAAGATCATGCAGGAAGTTATCACGCTTTCGGTTTTCATTCCGTTCGCGATTTTTTATATGCACCAGCCGCTCAAGCTCGATTATCTCTGGGCGGGAATTTGCATCCTTGGCGCGGTCTATTTTATGTTCAGGCCGTGAGACGGTAAACGCCGTCCCAGTTTTTGAAAACCGGCTCCAGTTTTTTGCCGCGCAGCATCGCGCAAAACTCGTCGAGACCGCGGTCGTCGCTGATGTCGAACTGGCCTTCTTCTGAACCTTTATCGCTATAGCCGCCGACGGTGGTTTTGCTGGCGATGCTCATTTTATTAATTCCGAGTCCGGCCATGCCGTCGCGGAACGCCGCCCCTTCGCGGGTTGAAAGCACAAGCGGAACATCCGGCAGGCAGATGCGGAAGGCGAAAATGATCTGCGACAGCATTTTTTCATCCACCGGATGCGGAGGAATAAATCCGCCGGCCTCATGGCGGATACGCGGGAACGAAACCGTCAGTCCGGCCCGCCAGAATGTTTTTTGCAGATGGCGGACATGGCGGTAGAGCGCGAGCATGTCGTAGCGCGGATCGGCGAGACCGAGCAACGCGCCGAGTCCGGCGAAACGGAAGCCGCCAGCCAGCGCGCGCGTCGGAGCGTCCAAGCGTTGGAAAAAATCTTTCTTCGGCCCCCAGCGGTGCATCCGGTCGTAGGTTTCCTGATGATAAGTTTCCTGGTAGAGCGTCACGCCGGTGCCGCCCGTTTCGGCGAGCGAACGGTATTCCGCCTCCGCCATTGGAAAAACTTCAATGGCGACATTATGAATTTTCTGCGCGGCCAAATGGACGCATTCGCGCAGGTAATCAAGGTCGGCTTGGGCGCAACGCTCGCCGGTCAGCAGCAGGATTTCCTCGAAGCCCATTGCTTTGATGGCATCGATCTCTTTTTCTACAGCGGCGAGCGCCAGTGCATGGCGATCGGTTTGGCGGTCGGCGGCAAACCCGCAGTAAGCGCATCCGCCTGAGCACCAGCTGGAAAGGTAGAGCGGAATATAAAGCTGAACCGTGCGGCCAAAGTGGCGGCGTGTCAGCGCCTGCGCACGCGCGGCCATGGGTTCAAGAAAATCCGCCGCCGCAGGCGAAAGCAGTGCGGCGAGCGTTGTCTCGTCCGGCGATTCCGCGCCGAGAGCCTGCCGAACCTCCGAAGCAGAGAATGTCCGGTTTAGCCAGGGTTCAGGATTCAGCCAGTCAGGGAGTGTCTGCATAATCTGTCAGATCAGGTTGATCCGTCCTATTTTAAAAACGATGTTAAAGGACTGGTGGCCACAGCCACAGCGCTTTTCGGCATGAGCCCGGCCTGCCGCGCGGCGTAACCGGTTTCAACGCCGAGCGCAAAGGCGCGTGCCATAGCAACGGGATTTTTGGCGGCGGCGATGGCTGAGTTGACGAGCACGGCGGCGCAACCCATTTCCATCGCACGGGCCGCTTCGGATGGCGCGCGCAGTCCGGCGTCGACGATCACGGGGATATTGCTGTCGCGGATGATCAGCTGGATCATGTCGGCGGTGGAGAGTCCGCCGCCGCTTCCGATGGCCGCGCCCAGAGGCATGACAGCGGCGCAACCAACGTCTTCGAGTTTTTTAGCGAGCACCGGATCGGCCGGAATGTATGGCAGAACGATGAAGCCGTCGGCGGCCAGCTCCTTGGCGGCGAGATACGTTTCAATCGCGTCGGGCATCAGGTGATGCGGATTGGGATGAATCTCCACTTTCACAAATGGACTGCCGCTCAGTTCGCGTCCGAGCTGCGCGGCGCGGACGGCTTCCTTGGAGTTCATCGCGCCGGACGTATTCGGCATCAGTTTCACGTTTTTCAGTTTGGCCAGCGGCGCGCAAAGATCGTCGGAGGGTTTATCGCGGTTAAAGCGGCGCAGCGCGACCGTCACCAGCTCCGTTCCGGAGGCCTCGATTGCGCGGACCATGGTTTCGATGTCGGAAAATTTTCCGGTGCCGAGAATCAACCGCGATTTGAATTCGTGACCGCCCAGCTTCAGAGAAGTTTGTTCATCTTTCATAGTTCATCCTTCACCTTTCTCTCAACCGCCGCCCACGAAAGTAAGCACTTCGACGGTATCGCCGCCGTTGAATTTAAAAACTTTCCAATCTTTGGAAAAAACCAGCTCGCCGTTCACGGTGAGTGCGGTGTGTTCGGGCGTTGCGCCGAGTTCGGTCAGTAGAGCGGCGACTGTTCCGTCGCCGTGGTGCTCGTAGTTTTCATCATTCACAGTCAGAAACATAAAAAGCTCCTATTCAAGGGAGCTTCCGCCGGAATGCGTCACTCCCTTTCGCCGGTACTAACCGGATCAGGTTCTTCGGGTATTATCTCAGCGCGTCCGCCTTGCGGCGTCCGGCACCCCGGGAACAGGAACGGATGGTGCCAGCGAGGTGGGCAAAAGCACAGACCAAAAAAGCGTTTATTTTATGTTGCCCAGCCGTGCGGGTTTGCTATCGTACGCGCTCACTTTTCGTTGACCCCATCGTTCAGCGGTTAGGACACTAGGTTTTCATCCTGGTAACACGGGTTCGATTCCCGTTGGGGTCACTCTTCAATAAAAAAGCCGCTCAACTGAGCGGCTTTTTAGTTTCGCAGGCTTAGGCCTTTTTACTGTGCGAGGCTTGCAACTCTCGCATCCTGGCAAGCCGTTCTTTGGCCGCGGCCTTGCGTTTCGCTGGCATGGCTTTGAGCGGACGCTCTCGTGGAAGCAGTTCGCCGCCGACAACTGAAGCACCGCCGTCTACGTAGAGGGTTTGGCCGGTGATCTTTTTCGAGCCTTCGCCCAGCAGAAAAACAACGGCATGAGCGACTTCTTTTTTATCATTGATGACATCCCACGGCAGCGGGCTCATTTTTTTCCAGACGCGAGCGAGGTGGGCGAAGTGCGGAATCGATTTGGCGGCTTTGGTGGCGAGTGGTCCGGCGGAGACCGCGTTGACGCGCACGTGTTCACGGCCGTATTCGCGGGCCAGTGCGCGGACCAGTGCTTCGAGGGCCGCTTTGTTTACGCCCATCCAGTTGTAGAAAGGGAAGGCGACCTGCGAGGCGAAGGAGAGGGTTACAATCGATCCGCCTTTATGCATATGCTCCTGCGCGAACTGTGACACGGTTGCTAACGAGGCGCAACTGATATGAAAGCCCTGTTTTACATCTTCAATTGCATCCGTGTAGATATTGTCACCCAGACAGGTTTTTGGATTGGCGAATCCGATGGAGTGAACGATGCCGCAGAGCTCGCCAATGTCTTTAAAGAGGGCGCGCACTTCTTCTTCGATGGTCACGTCGCAGTAACGGATATCCATCGCATCTTTTTCTTCCTGAGAGATGTCTGTGCAACCGCGGTCGAAAAAGATTTTTTTCAAGCGTTCATTCTGCACGGTATAAATCACCTTGCCGCCCAGCTCTTCGACCATTTTGCCGGTGGCGTAGGCGATGGAGTCGGTGTTGAGCAGGCCCATCACAACATAGGTTCCGCCTTTTTTAATCATTTACAGGTTCCTTTCGTAAAACGGGTTGTACGCGCAAAAGCGCAGGACAATGCCTGATTTTCTGGGCAAAAAAAGCCTTAAGTCGTCTAAAAATCAATTCGCACCAGCGGACAGACGCTGAACCGGCTTTCTTTAACCGTGTTGATTAAACCGATCTGCACGCCGTCCAATCGTTCGCAATGGTTGATTAAGCCAAGTTGAAGCCCGCGCACATAGCGGGCGTGGTTGTAGATCAGGCTGGCTTGGGCTCCAGTAACATCTTCAAGAACATAATTCCAGATGCCAGCAACTTCCAGTCCGTCCAATGAGCCGGCCATGGTGCTGAGTCCGGCGATTTGTATGCCATCCGCTTCGCCGATGACATTGGCCGCCCCGACAGCAAACTGCAGACACCCCTTAAGATCGCCAGCTTCAGCCAAAATGATTGCGCCTTGCAGAATGCCGTCGGCTTTGATTTCAGATTTTGCCATCAGTCCGCCGAGCTGAATGCCGACTGTTTCTTTGGATCTGGCCGTCAGCCCGCCGAGCTGAATGCCGCGGGTATAGCGCGACTCGGTGAAGAGCAGGCCGAGCTGAATGCCGTTCGCATACCAGCCGGCTTCCGTGAAAACGCCGCCGAGTTGCACCCCGGCCAGATTTTCCGCGCCGGTTTTATAAAGGCTGGCTTGAACGCCTTTGGCCCAGCACTTGTCTTTTTCTGAATCCGATTCTGCGCAAAGTCCGCCGAGCTGAATGCCGCTCACCGCGCGCGCTTTGCCAAGCAGTCCGGTCAGCTGGATGCCGTAAAGATCTTCAGCGTCGGTAGAAACGGTCGCGACCTGAATTCCGCCGACCTGCTTGGTTTCGGCATTCCAGAGCGAAAGCTGAATCCCGCCGAAATCATACGTCTCGTTGCGGTAGATTGCCGCCTGAACTCCGCTTGCCGCCTCCGAAACATTCCAAAAGCCGAGATCCAGACCGTGCATGTAGCGGTTGTCGACAAAGTAGCAGTTCAAGCGCAGGCCGTGAACGCCATAATCTTTTGGATAGAGACAGTGATACTCGTCGACCCCTAGTTGAATCGGGGTGCTGAGGTGGCCGATAGATTTTTCAACCGGCATTGCCGCGAAGACAGAGCCAGTCACCAGCGCGAGGAGGAGAACAAGTGTCTTTTTCATAGTGGCGACGTTCTACCATCCGGCGCATGAAAGATAAAGGCAAACCTTGACCGAACCGGTCGGCGTTTCCGTTTCCAAAGGTTGGGAAAATATGTGGATGCATCGTCGGTGTTTTGAGAAGTGCAAAAGGAACTGGACACGGCCGTCGGTTTTATTGAAGACTGGAAATCAGTAAGGCCGGATTCGCTCGCATAAATTCATCAACAAGCGGTGTTTAAAAGGGGAAATTATGATTATCGATTGTCATGCACATGTGTTTCTGAACCCGAAAATCCGGCCTTATCCGTGGGCCAAAACAACCTTCATGTCTGCGGAAGACCAGATCAAGATCATGGACGAAAAAGGGGTTAAGAAGGCGGTGATTTTGCCGATCAATAACGCCGAGTCGCCAGTGGAGCACCAGAGCGCCGGAGAAATTCTGGCCATCTGTGAAAAATATCCGGAACGCTTCATCCCGTTCTGTAACATCGATCCACGTAAGACACACTGGGACGGGAAAATCAACACCGAGGGAAAGTTTGATTTTCTGTTGGAGCAGTATAAGGAACTCGGATTTAAGGGGCTGGGTGAATTTTGTCCGAATCTTCCGTGGGAGGATCCGCGGGTTCTGAATCTGCTCGGGAGCTGCGAGCGGGTCGGGTTTCCCGTTACGT
>JADYZA010000047.1 GCA_020853375.1 Verrucomicrobiota bacterium
GCGAAAACTCTCGCAACGGAAAAAGCCGCAGAGGTATCTCTAGTTCCCGGCCCAACCGATTGCTTTGTTGAAGGTGACAACGTGCAGGTATTCCGTTCGATCCAAAACATCGTCGGTAATGCGGTGGAAGCTCTACCCGCTTCCGGAGGATCACTTAAAATCTGCTGGAAAGTGGATGGAGGCCGCGTGCTGGTCGAAGTCGAAGATAACGGCGGCGGATTTCCGCTCGAAAAACTGGCCGACATGCAGACCAAACACTACACCACCAAAGGCGAATCCGGTGGCATGGGGCTCGGTTTATTCATCACGAAAAACATTGTCGAGGCCCACGGCGGGGCACTCATCCTCGCCAATAACACGGCGGGAACCGGAGCTCTTGTCACTCTCGCCTTCCCGCGTCTGATTTAAAATAAAAGACCCGATCAAAGGTCTTCTGCGATTTCAACGGCAAGCCCGATATAGGAAGCGGGCGTCAGCTCGAGAAGGCGGGCTTTATCCTCTCCGTCCAGTTCAAGACTCTTGATGAAGTCGTGAATAGCCGCTTGGTCGATCGTTTTGCCGCGAGTGAGTTCTTTAAGTTTTTCGTAGGGCTTTTCGATACCCGCTTTCCGCATAACGGTTTGAATCGGCTCAGCGAGCACTTCCCATGCGTTGGCGAGATCGGCGGCGAGTTTGTTTTCGTTGAGCTCCAGCTTACCAAGCCCTTTGAGCGTCGAGCTGTAAGCCAGTAATGCGTAGCCGAAAGCCACGCCCATATTGCGTAGAACGGTTGAATCGGTCAGGTCGCGCTGGAGTCGTGAAATCGGCAGCTTTTCCGACATGTGGCGAAGAAGCGCGTTAGCAAGGCCGATGTTGCCTTCGGAATTCTCAAAATCGATCGGGTTCACCTTGTGCGGCATGGTGGACGAACCGATTTCGCCCTTTACCGTTTTCTGCTTGAAGCAGGCGAAGGAGATATAGGTCCAAATGTCGCGATCGAGGTCGAGCAGGATGGTATTGAACCGCGCCAGCGCATCGAACATCTCAGCCATATAATCGTGAGGTTCAATTTGCGTGGTGAAGGAATTCTGCACAAGACCAAGTTCGCCCTCGATCACACCTTTAGCGAGCACAGGCCAGTTTACATCTGGGTAGGCGCTGAGATGGGCGTTGTAGTTACCGACGGCTCCATTAAGTTTCCCGCGGATTTCCAAGGCTTGGAAAACTTCGGCGGCGCGGCGCAAGCGGCTGACAAATACCGCCAGTTCTTTACCGATGGTGGTTGGCGAAGCGGTCTGCCCATGTGTGCGGGCCAGCAGCGGAACTGCTTTCCAGGCTTTGGATTTGGCGGATAGATCGGTAATTAGCTTATTCTGCTCAGCGGCAAGAATTTCACGTCCCTGTTTGAGCATGAGCGCGTGTGAGAGATTGTTAATGTCCTCGGAGGTGCAAGCGAAGTGCCAAAACTCGCCCAGCTCATCGAGTGAGGTTCCGGCAACTTTTTCCTTCAAATAATATTCGACCGCTTTGACGTCATGATTGGTGGTCTTTTCGATTGATTTGACCTTTTCGGCCTCGGCAGGAGTGAATCCGGCGATAATCGCGTCGAGTTGCAAAGATTCCTTTTTCGACAACGCGCGACACTCCGGAATGCCCTTTTCAGCGCAAAGCGCTTTCAGCCAGAGCACTTCCACCAGAACGCGACAGCGGATCAGCGCAAATTCGGAAAAGGCATCCTGCAAGTCAGCAACTTTTGACTCATAACGCCCATCAAGCGGACTCAAAGCGGTAATCGACATAATCTTCTCCTTGAAAGAACTCGAAAATAGCCCGCCAGCGGCCTCAAGACAACGCAAATTCATCCTGACTCTTTGCGTTGAGCTCTCTCGCAAATGGTTTATTATGACGCTCATGCAGATTAAACAACATGCGGATCGGAGCGAGGCTCTGACTGGCCTGCGCGCTGAAGATATCCACCAATGGATCGATGGCTTCTTCGACACAGAGAGTTTTCAGGATATTCAGCGAACTGGAGTCCCTCTGGGATTTGACCCTTACAATCATCGGAAATACCGTCACTGCGTAGAAGCTCTAGAGGATGCCGTTAAAATTTTTGAGGGTCGATATACCCGTGCACAAATTCAAGCTGTTTTTGAAAGCCATATTAAGGACGACTACGACGGGTATGTGCCTCATCAGGAAGATTTCGAAAACGGAACCTTTACTGAAAAATACCATGAGACTCGGAACGGAAAACTCCATGAAGCGATTCTAAGCGAAGCCGAACTGACGGAATACTTTAAAGGCAAAACCTATCCCCCGCCACGGGCCCAGCGGCTTTCGTCCGCCTTTTACTGGCGTATTGTCTGGCCAACTGTTTTTGCCGCTGTTTTGTTCGCAGCCTCATCATTCACAATTATTGTCCCGCTTGTCCGGCAGAACATGATGGAGCAAAAGAAAGTGCTAATCCGCGAACTGACACAGACCGCAGCCAGTGCAATCGCCTTTTATGTGCATCAGGAACAGGATGGACAGATGACCCGCGCAATCGCGCAGGCCAAAGCTGCGGCAGAACTGTCCCAGCTGCGGTATGGCGATGACGGAAAAGATTATTTCTGGATTACCGATATGCATCCAGTGATGGTGATGCACCCTTACCGCCCTGATCTGGTCGGCAAAGATCTCACGGATTACACCGACAGCGAGGACAAGAGCGGTAAAAAACTATTTGTCAATTTTGTGCAGCTGGTACAACACAACAGCGAAGGATATCTGGAGTACCGCTGGCAATGGAAAGATGATCCGACCCGCACCGCTCCAAAACTTTCCTATGTGCGGGGGATTCCTGAATGGGGCTGGATTATCGGAACAGGGATATACATTCAGGACATTGAAACAGAAATGCAGCATCTCTCCGAAAAACTGTTAATCGCCGACAGCCTGATCGCCTTTGCCTTATTCATTCTTCTGGGCAACCTGATTTTTCAGAGCCGCCGTATTGAACAAAACAGAACTCAGGCCGAAAGCGGCCTGCGCGAGGCAAAAGACCGCTACCGCGCTCTGGTCGAAGCGTCGAGTGAAGGCTCCATCCTCGAAGTCGACGGCAAGACCGTCTATGCCAATCAGGCCATGCGACGAATGACCGGCTACAGCGAAAAAGAGCTGACCGATATGGATATTCGTGACTTGCTGGCTCTTGGGCACGAACCCAATACCCTCGCCGCAAACCATCTGCATAAACTCTATACGGGTGAAGCTTCCGCCGCCGAATTTGAGGCCGTTCTACAAACAAAAACTGGACAGACACTGAATGTTTGGATTTCCACCTCACGGCTTTTCTTTTCTCACAAACACGGGCACGTAATTCTCTTTGATCAGCTCGCTCGAGGCCGGGAAGAAACGTTGCGGGGATTTCACAACGTTACAGTTCCGGCGGCGGCAGATCAGCCGCTCAACGAGATACAAAACAAGATCGATCAAAGCTGTACGGCCGGAGAGGTAGTTCATATTCTGAAGGAGCTACCCGAGCGAATCCGCGGACTGACAGACAGGGGAACGCATGCTGATATTCTTCGGAAAATCATCGGAGAGTCTTTTGACGCAGCCATCCGTCGTTTTATTGCTTTATCGCTGAAAACCATGCCAACTCCAGCCGTTCCTTTTGCATTCCTTTCTCTCGGAAGCCATGCCCGCCACGACATGACCCTTTTCTCCGATCAAGACAATGCGCTGATCTTCGCCGACGTACCTGCGGAACAACTGAGCGTCATACGAAGAAACTTTCTCCGAATCGGTGAAGAAGTCTGCGGGCGGCTCAAGCAGGCGGGTTGCCCCTACTGCCCAGGCGGAATTATGGCGGCAAATCCTAAATGGTGCCTCTCTCTGTCCGAATGGAAAAACCACTTTAAAACCTGGATTCAGCAGGCGACACCTCAGTCGATCCTTGAAGTGAATGTCTTTCTTGATATCCGCTGTGCCTATGGCGACGACACGCTTGTTCGAGATCTCAAAAGCTACGTCCAAGCCCTGACGCAAAACAGTCCTGAATTTTTCATGCACTACGCCAACAACAGCCTGCAATATAAAGCCCCGCTTACGCTCTTCGGTCATTTAAAAACCCAGAAACAGGCTGGAAAAAAAACCATCAACATCAAAGAAAGCCTCAAACCGATTGAAACGTTCGCAAGAATCTATGCGCTAAACAATAATCTTCCGGAAGTTGGAACCCTCGAACGAATCCGGACACTTCAAGAGCTGGAAATTCTGCAGCCGCAAACAGGGGCAGAAATGGGCTACATCTTTAATTATCTGTGGCAGCTACGCCTTTATACGCCGCTCATCTCTGCCGACGGCATGCCCTCGGTCAACGATCAGGTGGATATTGAAGCCATGACAGAAATTGAACGACAGAATTTGCAAAACGTTCTGGCGAAAATCTCCACCTTCCAGACCAAGCTCAGCTACGATTTCCTCGGAACCGCCGGACATTAGGCCAGCGCGGCGTTGACGATCTCTTTGGCTTCGGCCTGAATTCGCGCAAGATGCTCGATACCGATAAAGCTTTCCGCATAGATTTTATAAATATCTTCGGTGCCGGACGGACGGGCGGCAAACCAGCCGTTTTCGGTGCAAACCTTCAGTCCGCCAATGGCCGCGCCGTTGGCGGGCGCATGTGTGAGCTTGGCTGTAATCGGTTCTCCTGCCATCGTTTTTGCCGTCACCTGCTCCGGTGAAAGAGCCAGCAGTTTGGCTTTTTCCGCACGGGTGGCAACCGCATCCATGCGGTCGTAAACCGGATTACCGAACTTCGCGGTCAGTTCCTGATAGTGAACACCGGGATCTTTGCCGGTAACCGCCAGAATTTCGCAGGCCAGCAGACAGAGAATAATGCCGTCCTTGTCGGTGGTCCAAACGGTTCCATCTTTACGCAGGAAGGACGCACCCGCCGACTCCTCACCGCCGAAACCGTATGAGCCATCGAGAAGACCGTTCACAAACCATTTGAACCCGACCGGCACTTCGCAGAGCTTGCGACCAAGCGAGGCGGCCACGCGGTCGATCATTGACGAACTGACCAGCGTCTTGCCGACCGCCGCATCTTTGCGCCAGCCGGTGCGGTGCGTAAAAAGATAGTTAATGGCGACGGCCAGATAATGGTTCGGATTCATCAACCCGGCGGACTTCGTAACAATTCCGTGGCGGTCATAATCTGGGTCGTTGCCGAATGCGATATCGAACCCATCCTTGAGACCAATCAGGCCGGCCATCGCATACGGCGAGGAACAGTCCATGCGGACTTTTCCGTCATGATCGACGCACATAAATCCGAAAGTCGGATCGACGCTGTCGTTGATGATTGTGAGATTGATGCCGTATTTTTCGGCGATCGGTTTCCAATAACGAATACCGGCGCCACCCATAGCGTCGGCGCAGATTTTCAGGCCGGACTTTTTAATGGCTTCCATGTCGATGACGTTTCCAAGGTCTGCAACATACGGCGTGATGAAGTCGTAGGCGATGGTGGTTCCGGCGGCGAGCGCGTCAGGATAATAGACTGACTCAACATCCTCGTTGTCATCTGCGAGCAGCTCGTTGGCCCGGTCGGCAATCCAGCCGGTGACATCCGTATCAGCCGGGCCGCCGTTTGGCGGATTGTATTTGAAGCCGCCATTATCCGGCGGATTGTGCGACGGTGTGATCACCACGCCGTCAGCAAACCCGTCCGTCCGACCTTTGTTATACGTCAGAATGGCGTGCGAAATCACCGGCGTCGGCGTATAGCCGCCGTCTTTATCGATCCTCACCGTCACGCCGTTGGCCGCGAAAACCTGCAGCGCGGTTTTTTCCGCCGGAGTGGAAAGAGCATGAGTATCCTTCCCGATAAACAGCGGACCGGTGATCCCGGCCCTCACACGGTATTCACAAATGGCCTGGGCAATCGCCATGATGTGATCCTCGGTGAAACTGGTATTTAGCGAACTTCCGCGGTGTCCGGAGGTGCCGAAAGCCACCTTTTGCAACGGATCGTTCACATCGGGCTGTGTCTCGTAATAGAGGCTGATCAGCTCAGCGATATCGGTCAGATTCTTTTTTTGAACAACGGTACCGGCTAACGGATGAAGGGCCATTTATGTTTCTCCTGTTAAATCGGACTGCTGTTTAACAAAGCGACAGGGCTTATACAAGGCACGCTTTTCCGAGCTTTGGAAATTGTTCCGCAACAGCCGTTTCGCTATCGTGTGCGGCATGAAAACACGTTCGTTCCCAGAGCATTTCCGCGAAGTGGCTGCACGATTCGCCGACAAACCGGCTGTCGTCGATCTGCACCAGCCGCTCTCCTACGCCGAACTTGACGCGCTCTCCGACCGTATCGCTTCCGGACTGCTCGCGCGCGGCGTTCAGTCCGGCAACCACATCGGGCTCTACGGACTCAACAGCTCGACTTTCGTCGCGCTTTATCTGGGCATCCAGAAAGCGGGCGCAACCGTCGTGCCGATCAACCTGATGCTTAATCCGGAAGAAGTCGCCTGGATTCTGAACGACGCCGAAGTCACAATGCTGGTCTATTTTGACCACTTCGCCCCGGCGGTTTCCTCCATTCGCGCCAATCTTCCAAACATTGGAACCTTTATCTGCGTCGGACAAAATCCTGCGAATTCTGCAGACCAGCTTTTTGAATCCCTTCTCCAATCGGAAATCAAAAATCTTCCATCTGCAATCGACCCCGAAACGCTCGCCGTCATCATCTACACCTCTGGAACAACCGGACACCCGAAAGGCGCAATGCTGACGCACCGGAATATCGTGTCCGACGCGCTCTGCGCCGCCAAGGCGTTAAAACCCCGTGCGATCGAAGAACGTTTTCTGGTTGTCCTGCCAATGTTCCATGCCTTCGCCGCAATGGCCGGAATCGTCATCCCGTTATTAAACGGCTGCTCGCTGGTTCCGGTTCCAAAGTTTGAACCGGCGCTGACCGCTGACCTGATTGAAAAAACCGGTGCGACCATTTTCCTCGGCGTACCCAGCATGTATAACCTGCTGTTGCGCCTGCCGGAACGCCATACAGCGCAAATTCAAAAACTGCGCTTCTGCGTCTCAGGCGGAGCGGCCATGCCAATGGAAATCATGCAACAGTTCGAAAAACGCTTCGGCGTGCTGATTTATGAAGGCGACGGCCCGACCGAATGCTCGCCGGTCACCTGCGTTAATCCGATCGAAGGCCTGCGCAAACCGCAGTCAGTCGGCCCGGCGGTTCCCGGCGTTGAAATGAAAATCGCGGACGAACACGGTAACGAACTGCCGCATGGAACTGTCGGCGAAATCTGTGTCCGCGGTCCGAATGTGATGAAAGGATACTGGAAGCAGCCGGAAGAAACCGTTAAATCGTTCTTCGGCGAATGGTTCCGTACCGGCGACCTCGGCACCGAAGACGACGACCATTATTTCTACATCGTCGACCGCATCAAAGATATGGTGATTGTCAACGGCATGAACGTCTATCCTCGCGTCGTCGAGGAAGTTCTTTACCGGCATGAAGCGGTGCGCGAAGTGGCGGTTATCGGCCAGCCGCACAAACTGCACGGCGAGGTACCCGTCGCCTACATCGCGCTCAAAGACGGATTCCAATGTTCGGAAAACGACGTGCGGTCGTTCTGCCTCAAACATCTCGGAAGACACGAAATTCCAAAAAAAGTGACGTTCCTGAGCAATCTGCCGAAAAACGCGGCAGGAAAAATCGTGAAACGTGAACTGCGCAAAGCGGGCGAAACTGAGCGCGGAGTCGATCTATAGCCTGCAAAATGAAATCGGGCCGTCCTGTTAAATAGGAACTTGTTTTTGATAACACGATCTCTATTATCTGGCGCTCATCTTCTGGAGGGGTGGCAGAGTGGTTTAACGCGCCGGTCTTGAAAACCGGAGAACCGCAAGGTTCCGGGGGTTCGAATCCCTCCCCCTCCGCCAAACTCCATCCAGCAGAATGCGCTAAGCGATCGTTTTCTTCGTGGCCTTGGTGAGAATTTTCCAAAGCTCTTCCTGCGTCTTGGCTGTCATCAGCGCCTCGCGCGCTTCTTTGGTGGAAAAACTCTGAGTCAAACCGGAAAGCAGCTTCAAGTAGAAGGCGCTGGCGGCGGTCGGAATGACCATGTAGAAGAAAATTTTGGAAAGCTTGTTGCCGTCCGCGCCGAATTTTACACCTTTTTTGCTGATGCCGAGCGTCAGCGTCAGTCCGCCGCCTTCCACACCGCGCACGTGCGGAAAGGCGATGCCGTGTTCGACAGCGGTTGAAACGATCGCTTCGCGGCGAAGTGCGGCGTTGTGCAGGTCGTCACAGTTTTCGATATATCCCTGCTCGCGCAGATTGTTGCACATTTCGAGCAGAATTTCTTCCTTGGTGGTTCCTTTGAGCGACGGGATCATCAGCTCCGGAGAGGAAAATCGATCAATGCCGCGTTTAACGGGATCGCCCCAGCGACGGCGCGGAGTGTTGCGGGTAAGAGGAACGTCCGGCGAATACAGGATGCGGGTGCAGTTAGGACAGCGGTTGAGTTCGTTTCCGGCATGGACGCTGTTGACCATGGTTTTGGTTAGAGCATAACCGCATCCGGAGCAGTTTTCTCCAGTGATCGGAACAATCGCCTCAATGTTTTTCTGCAACAGGCGGTTGAAGTGTGTTTTGAGTTCGACCGGCAGTTCGCCGGCCAGAGTTGCGATGTTTTTATCGAGCTGCTGCAAGCGGGCAGTAGCCATGGAAGCCTGCTGCTGTGCACGGGCAACAATGAGATCCTGTAACTGGATCAGATGTTTGATTGTGTGAGTCTCTTTGCGAACCATAATTTCTCCTTTAAATTTTTTCACTCGCTGCAAGGAAGGCTCCGTACAGCTCATCGTAGGTGGTGGTGACAGGGAATTGCGGAAATTCATCGATTACATTCTGCGGCGGGCGGAACAGAATGCCTTTGTCGGCTTCGGACAGCATGGTTGTGTCGTTATAAGAGTCGCCCGCGGCGATCACTTTGAACTTTAGATGATGCAACGCTTTGACCGCCTCGCACTTCTGGTCGGGCATCCGCAGATGATAATCGGCTACGCGTCCGTCATCGTCGATTTTTAGGCGATGGCACAGCAATGTCGGATGGCCGAGCTGTTTCATCAGCGGCGCGGCGAAATCGTAAAAGGTGTCCGACAGAATGATCACCTGAAATTTTTCGCGCAACTGGTTTAGAAACTCGTGCGCGCCGGGCATGGGACCCATTCCGGCGATCACATGCTGAATATCCGCCAGTTTCAAACCGTGCGCATCAAGAATACGCAGGCGCTGACGCATCAGTACATCGTAGTCAGGAATATCACGGGTCGTGGCGCGTAGTTCCTTGATGCCAGTCCGTTCGGCCACGTTGATCCATATCTCCGGAACCAACACCCCTTCTAAATCTAAACAGGCAATCTGCATGAGAATCCTTTCATCCCTCGAAAAGCGCCTGATTTTAAATTCCAATTTATTTATAGCAAAATAATTAGGAAACCTTTTTAATTCCCACCCTTCTCACAGATCTGCCGGTTCCGGCCGCATTCCCGCGATTCAATCGGCACACGAAGTGAGGCTGGCGCGGAGCGACAGAAGCAAAGCGACAATCAGACATCGAAAATCGGAAAACTAGTTCATGCCTTCTTTCATCGAAAAAATCGGAAAACTGTTTAAAAAGCAGGACACCTACCGCCCTTCGCAGACAAAACCCGCCGAGAAACCGGCCAACCCGGCTAAAAAGGCTCCGTCCATACCGCAACCCAAAGCAAAAGTCCCCCCGAAACATGCCACCCATCGCGGGGGTCGCAACCGGAATCCAAAGGACACAAATCAGCCCGTAGCTGAAAAAACACCACGGCCAGCGCCCCAGCCCCGCAAAATTGCCGAACCGTGGAACCCCGCCACCTTTCAGGTCGAGCCGAAGGAAGGCAAAACCCGTTTCCAAGATATGAATCTTCCGATCGATATCTTCCACGCCATTGCCGACCTTAATTTCCAGTACTGCACCCCGATTCAGGCCGAAATCCTTCCGCTCACTCTCGCGGGTAAAGATATGGCCGGTAAGGCGCAGACCGGAACTGGAAAAACCGCCGCCTTCCTGCTCGGCATCCTCACCCGCTTCATGAACAGCAAGCAGGAAGCTCCAAAACCCGGAACGCCCCGCGCGCTCATCCTCGCCCCGACGCGCGAGCTCGCCATGCAAATCCGTGACGATGCCGAAAAACTCAGCACCTACACCCCCTTCCACACCATCGCCATCTACGGCGGTATCGACTACGACAAACAGCGCCGTATGCTCGAAGAACCCGTGGACATCATCGTCGCCACACCGGGCCGCCTGATCGACTTCGTCAATCAGGGCGTCATCAACCTTCGCGAAGTCGAAGTGCTCGTCATCGACGAAGCCGACCGCATGCTCGACATGGGCTTTATTCCAGACGTCCGCAAAATCATCTATAAAACTCCGCCCAAAGAAAACCGTCAAACCTTGCTCTTCAGCGCCACGCTCGACGACGAAGTCATGCGCCTCGCCTCTGCATGGATGGTTGAACCAGGTAAAATTGAAATCGAAGCCGACCAGAACGCCACCAAACTGATTGACCAGCAGGTCTACATCGTCACCGACGACCAGAAATTCGCCCTACTCTACAACATCCTGAAAAAAGAAGTGGTCGAAGGCACCGCGCTGATCTTCACAAACCGCCGCGATCAGGCGGAACGACTTTCCGATGCGCTCTACCGCTACGGCATCGACAGCGAAATGCTTTCCGGAGCCGTCGCACAGAACAAGCGCCAGCGCATCCTCGCCGACTTCAAAGACGGACGTTGCAAACTGGTCGTCGCCACCGACGTTGCCGGTCGCGGTATTCACGTCGACGATATCACCCACGTGATCAACTTTAACATTCCATCGCAACCCGACGATTATGTTCACCGTATTGGCCGCACAGGCCGCGCCGGTAAAAAAGGAATTTCCGTCACCTTCGCCTGCGAAAAAGAATCCTTCGAACTGCCCGCAATTGAAGAGCTACTCGGCAAACGCCTGCCTTGCATTCAACCGGAACCGGAAATGCTCGTACTGCCTCCACCGGTACGTAAAGTGCCATTCCGCGAAAGCCGTCCGCCTGCGCGCGGTGGCGATCGCAGTGGAGGCCGCCCGCCGCCCCGCCGCTCTGGACCACGCCGCTAAACAAAAAGCCGCCCGAAAGGACGGCTTTTTAATTTTTCCAATTATTGGAAACTATTCTGCCAGCAGAATTTCTTCGGGCTTCACGTCTTCCACCACGATAGGCGCAGTATGTCCGTTACCGTTTTTGAGCAGTTCTTCGGGCGCTTTCCCGGTCGCCAGAATTTCCATCACCTGCTCGCCGTCGAGTGTTTCGTATTTGATCAGCAGTTCGGCAATCAGTTCCAGCCGGTCGCGGTGATCCTTCAGAATAATCGTGGCGGTTTCGTGGGCTTCCTTCAGAATATTATCAATCTCGACATCGATCAGCTGTGTAATCTTATCGCTGTGTATTTCGTTCCGGCTGATTTCACGGCCAAGGAACATCTGCTCCTGACCGGAACCGTAATTGCGCGGGCCAAGCGTTTCGCTCATGCCGAACTCGCAAACCATCGCACGGGCAATCCGAGTGGCCCGTTCAATATCGTTCTGCGCGCCGGTGGTGACATCGCCGAAAATCAGCTCTTCGGCGGCGCGTCCGCCCATCAAACCGATCAACATACCCATCAGGCGTTTACGGCCTTGCGTGTAGCGATCTTTCTCCGGCAACTGCATCGTGGAACCCAGCGCACGGCCGCGCGGAATCACCGTCACTTTATGCAACGGCTCGGTCTGCTCGGTTTTTGCCAGCACAATGGCGTGTCCGGCTTCGTGGTAGGCCGTCAGTTTTTTCTCTTCGGCATCAAGCATGTGACTGCGGCGCTCGCGGCCCCATGACACTTTATCGCGAGCCTCTTCAAAGTCTGGAAGCTCGACCGCTTCCGCACCGCGCCGCGCCGCGAGAAGCGCCGCCTCGTTGACAAGGTTCATCAAATCCGCGCCGGAAAATCCGGGCGTGCCGCGCGCTACTTTGGTGAGATCGACTTCTTTGGCCAGCGTAACCCGTTTGACGTGGATGTTAAGAATCTCTTCGCGCCCTTTCAGGTTCGGCAGGTCGATGAATACCTGACGGTCGAAACGGCCCGGCCGCATCAGCGCTGGGTCAAGCACGTCGGGACGATTCGTGGCGGCAATAATAATGACACCTTCGGCGGTATCAAAGCCGTCCATTTCGACCAGCAATGCGTTGAGCGTCTGCTCGCGTTCATCGTGTCCGCCGCCCATACCGGAAAACCGGCTGCGGCCCACGGCGTCGATTTCGTCGATAAAAATAATGCACGGAGCACTCTTGCGGCCCTGTTCAAACATATCGCGCACACGGCTGGCACCAACGCCGACAAACATTTCGACAAAATCCGAACCGCTGATCGAGAAAAACGGCACTTCAGCCTCGCCGGCAACAGCGCGGGCAATCAGCGTTTTACCGGTACCGGGCGAACCGGCCAGCAGAACGCCCTTCGGCATTTTTCCGCCGAGCCGCTGGAACTGTTTCGGGTTTTTCAAAAACTCGACCACTTCCTGCAACTCTTCTTTCGCCTCATCAACGCCGGCAACATCGGCAAAGGTGGTACGGTTCTTATCGTCGCGCTGAAGCAGCTTGGCGCGGCTCTTGCCGAAACTCATCGCCCGGCCACCCGCCATCTTCATCTGCCGGAAGAAAAAGAAATAGAAAACCAGAAACCCGATAACAAACGGCGCAACATTCCAGAACACCTGCCAGAACGGTGAATTCGCCCGCACCTTAAACGTGACATTATTCTCCTGAAGCATTTTCAGAAGGTCTTCGGTAACCACCACATCCACGCGGAACTTTTTCGGCGCGCCGGTTTTACCGTCCACCGCCGTCAGCTCGCCAGTAATGTAATCGTTGCCGGATGTCTCGCGCACGATATCGCAACTGATAATCCGACCGCTCTTGGCCATCTGAACAAAGCCTGGATTGTAGTCCAGCTTCTCCGACTGTTCAGGCCTCTGGAACAGATTCAGCGCTGTCAACACCAGCGCCATCATCAAAAACCACATCGCAAAGCCCTTCATCGGCATCGGCGGCTTCACCACCGGAGGCTTCTTACGCGACTCTTTTTTCGGCGGGGTTTCGGGAATATCCTGTTTGTCTTCCATAAATTAAATCCTTAATGGCGAAGACCCTAGCATCGGGCATCGGCCAAATCAACTTGAAGGGCAGAGAGATTAGCCGCGGAACCCGCAAAAATACACAAAAAAGGCATCATAAACTCCGATGGAACAAAGGATTGCTGGATTAATGGCTTGGAACCGGGAAGGGCTGGCAGGGAGATCAGAATAATTATGGACAGAACAATTAAAAACCCGAATTCCGGAAATTATTTTGTCCTTAATTATTCTGATCTATTTCTCCTTCTTCGGCGAACAAGTGAAGAGCCGACTCGGAATCCGAGGACAGTTCCCAGCCGCGGGCGATACGGTAGCCGGGGAGCCAGATGATTTCTCCGCCGCATTCAACGACGGGCCACGGCTCGCGCTGAGCCTTCGGGATTTTCAAGTCGGTGAAAATATCCTGAAGTTTTTTGGAACCTTCCATGCCGTACGGTTCCATGCGGTCGCCGGGTTGTGCGGCACGAACCGTCACTTTCCGGCCCGCGACTTTGGCGAGCGAAACGGAGGCGCACCACGGCCCGCGCAGAATCCCAACGCCCTCGGCGATTCTGAAGGAAAAACGCGGTGAGGACACCGCGTCTACTTTCAACACCCCGTATTCGTTGATGATGCGCAGCCCTTCGAGATCAAGCGACCGGCTTCCGTTGGTTTCGGCGGAGAACTCGATCAC
>JADYZA010000048.1 GCA_020853375.1 Verrucomicrobiota bacterium
GCCGGTATTAATTTCAAACTCTCTTCCACCGACTTCGGCCACCTCGGAATTTTCCCCGAACAGCGCGTGATGTGGAAATGGATCCGCGAAACGGTGCAGCAGCGCAAAGAGCAAACCGGTTCAATGAACGTACTGAACCTCTTCGCCTACTCCGGCGGCTCGACGCTGGCCGCCGCACAGGGCGGCGCGGAAGTCTGTCACCTCGACGCCTCCAAAGGCATGGTCGAATGGGCGCGCGAAAACGCCGCGCTCAACGGACTGCAAGAAGCGCCGATCCGCTGGATCGTCGACGACGCCATCGGCTTTCTCCGCCGCGAAGTCAAACGCGAGCGCCGCTACGACGGCATCATTCTCGACCCGCCATCCTTCGGGCGCGGCAAAAAAGGCGAGGTCTTCAAAATTCAGGAAGCCCTGCCCGAACTGCTCAACCTCTGCCGCGATCTGCTATCGGACAATCCGTCGTTCCTGCTCCTGAGTTGCCATACGCCGGAATACTCGCCGATGATCCTGAAAAACCTGCTCACGCAATGGCTCAAGGATTTAAACGGCACCACCGACTGCGGCGAAATGACCCTCACCGGAAAACCCGACGTCATGCCGCTACCGAGCGGCGCTTACGCCCGCTGGACGGCAGCTAACAAGTAAAGTGGAGAAACTATGAAAAAACTGATTCTCATAATCCTTCTTTTAATCTCCGTTTCTCTCGAAGGATTCGGGAGCGGCAGCGACGCGGTGGTGGCTTCGGCTTTCGCCAATCACAAAAGCAATATTCAAGTGCAGGGTTGCGGACAGGTTATAAAAGTTTTATCTGACGATAACAACGGAAGCCGGCACCAGCGCTTTATTATTAAACTGGCTTCCGGGCAGACTCTACTGATCGCTCATAACATTGATTTAGCAAAACGGGTTGCATCCATCAAAACCGGAGACACCATCGAGTTTTCTGGCGAATACGAATGGAATCCGCAAGGAGGCGTAATCCACTGGACTCATAGCGATCCTCAAGGTCGACACACTGCAGGCTGGATAAAGCATAATGGACAAACCTATCAATGACCTCACCTTCTGAACATCCATGGGATCCGTTGCACGGCATTACGCTGGAGATGATGCTCAACCAGCTGGTGGAAGATCACGGCTGGGAGGAGATGGGACGGCGCATTCGCATCCGCTGCTTCAAGCTCGATCCGTCGATTAAGTCCAGTCTGACGTTTCTGCGCAAAACGCCGTGGGCGCGGGAGAAGGTCGAACAGTGGTATATCGCCGACTGCCGCCGGAAACGCCGTGGACGGTAATTGCCCACGAATCACACGAATCCTCTCGAATGGAGAAGTTCTAAATTCGTGTTCATTCGTGTGATTTGTGGGAAAAACTTGGCACGTCTGGTCTTCTACTTCATTATCCGCGCCCATGAATCTCGAAGTCCTTTATCACGACAACCAAATGCTGGCGGTGAATAAACCGGCGGGCGTGCTGACGCAGCCGAGCGGAACGGATAAGGACAATCTCGAAGACCGTTCCAAGGTTTGGATCAAGGAAGCGAAGAACAAGCCGGGCAATGTATTTCTGCACGCGGTTCACCGGCTCGATCAGGTTGTCAGCGGTATTGTGCTGTTCGCCTGTACCGACAAAGCGCTTTCGCGGCTGAATGCCGACATGCGGGCGCATAAGTTCACCAAGATCTACCACGCCGTCGTTTCCGGCACGCCGCCACAGAAGGAAGGTTCTCTGCGCCATTGTCTGATTCACGACGATTACCGCGCCGAAGTGGCGAAAGAAGGCAATCCCGATGCGAAGGAATGTCTGCTGGATTATCGGGTAATTACGCCGGGTGGGGACACCCGGCCTACAACATCTGTAGGCCCGCTGTCCTCAGCGGGCGGCATGACGCTACTTGAAATCCAACTGCACACCGGACGCTACCACCAGATCCGCGCGCAGCTCGCCGCGATCGGCTGTCCGATCGTCGGCGACGAAAAGTACGGCTCGACAGTTAAGTTGTCCGGCGGCGCGATTGCTCTGCACCACGCGCGGCTGACGGTGATTCACCCGGTCAGCAAAGCCGAGATCGTCATCGAAGCGCCATATCCAAGCCACTGGGTGTCCGTCTAAAGTCAAAGGTCGGCTTCCAATAGTTGGAACCCCTCTGCGTCTTTGCGAGAAAACATCTTATACCAACTTCAGTTTGTTTTTGTACAAGGCCGGCAAGATGCCGGCGATACGTACCGCAGGCTTCCAGCCTGCAAAATGCCAACAGCAAACGGAAGTTGGTATTACGCTTCGGAAATGCAGCTGACGGGACAAACGGATTCACAAACGCCGCAGTCAATGCAGTCCGCGGCTTTGATTAAACGTTTCCCGTCGACTTCAGAGATACACTCCACCGGACAGACCGGCTCGCAGGCTCCGCAGTTTACACATTCGTCTTTTTTGATGATGCGCGGCATAACGTTCCCTTTTTTTAAATGAACAGATTGGCCGATGAACGGCTGAGGCGGTCAACATACATCGCCACGCCGCCTTCCTCCACTCCGTCGATGAGCTCTTCTTTTTTGATTCCCATGAGGTCCATGCTCATGGTGCAAACGACCAGCTTGACGCCGCTGAGTTTCGCCTGAGCAATAAGCTCCGGAAGCGGCATGACGTTTTTGTGTTTCATGATGCCTTTGATCATCGCCAGCCCCATGCCGCCCATGTGCATTTTGGAAAGCGATAAGCGGCCCGGGCCTTTCGGCATCATCAGTCCGAACATTTTTTCGATCAGGTTTTTCTTCGCCGTGAACGGCCCGGACTTCCGCAGAATGTTAATTCCCCAGAAGGTGAAAAACAGTGTGACTTCATAGCCCGCCGCCGCCGCGCCGTTGGCGATGATGAAAGCGGCCATGGCTTTGTCGAAGTCGTTGCTGAACACCACATTGGTCATGGCGCGATGATCGGAACTCTGCCCGCCGCGTTTGATCACGGTGGCGCGGTATTCGCCCTTCCCCGCCGGTTCCAGACTCGCCAGTTCGTGCCCGGTGGTGTTGCACCATGCGGGCGCATCGGCGACAAATCCCGGATCCGTGGCGGTAATGCTGACGGCTTCTCCTTCCTTGATTTCGTCGATGGCGTTCTTGAGCTGAAGAATCGGGCCGGGACATTGCAATCCGCAGGCGTTGATGGTTTTAACAAGCTTCACGGTCGTCTCCTTTTCTACATCCTGACTGTCGGTGTCCTGAACGGGTTTATGCTTTTCCGGCATTTCGGCGGCGGGCATTTCAACCGTCCGCTGATACGTGGTATAGCCACCGCTGAGGTTCCGGCACTTGAATCCATTCTGCGCCAGAATTCGGCAAGCAAGATATCCGCGCTGTCCGACTTTACAGAAAACCAGATATTCCTTTTCCTTCGAAAGCTCGCCGAGCCGGCCGCGCAGTTCGTCGAGCGGAAGATTCGTCGCTCCCGGAATCGTGCCGGCGGCCACTTCGCCGGACGTGCGGACGTCGAGCAGTTTCCGGTGCGGCGCGGGATCAATAACATCTTGAACGTGGCAAAGCGTCACGTCGCCGCGCAACACGTTCGCCGCGACGAACCCGGCAAAATTAACCGGATCCTTGGCGGAGCCGTACGGCGGCGCATAGGAAAGTTCCAGCTCTTCGAGATCAAAGACGGTCATTCCGGCACGGATGGCGACGGCGAAAACATCGATCCGTTTATCCACACCGTCGGAGCCGACCGCCTGAGCGCCGAGCACTTTTCCAGACATTGGATCAAACAGCATTTTGATGCTGAGCGGCGCGGCGCCGGGATAATACGACGCATGGCTGGCGGGATGGACATAGATTTTTTCAAACGGAATTCCCGCGCGCTTCGCCGCTTTCTCGCTCAGTCCGGTCATGCCGATGGCGAGGTTGAACACCTTGCAGATCGCCGTGCCCTGCGTGTCTTTATAGCGCGAGTCGCGGCCGAAAATATTATCGGCGGCGATGCGCCCTTGTCGATTCGCGGGCCCGGCCAGCGGAATGAGCGCGGGCTGGCGGGTGATGAAGTCGGTGACTTCCACCGCGTCGCCGACCGCGTAAATATGTGCATCCGAGGTCTGCATATGGTCGTTCACTTTGATTCCGCCGCGCGGACCGAGCTCGATGCCCGCCGCTTTCGCCAGCGCGGTTTCCGGCTTCACGCCGACCGCCAGAACCGCGATACCGGTTTCTAGCGTTTCGCCGGAACTCAGCGTGAGCTTCAACCCTTTCGGCGATTCACTGAACTGGGTGACCGACGTGTTCAGGCGCAGGTCAACGCCGTTGAGCGTCAGCTCTTGATGCAGAATGGAAACCATTTCCGGATCAGCCGGACTCATCACCTGCGCCGAAATCTGAATCAGCGTCGTCGCGATTTTACGGCGGCGTAACGCTTCAACCATTTCCAAACCGATGTACCCTCCGCCGATCACCGTGGCGTGCGTCCGGCCTTCCAAAGCTTGGATGATGCGATCCATGTCTTCCATATTGCGAAGCGAAAAAACATTCGGGCTTCCAATGCCTGGAACCGGCGGATGATTTGGATGGGCGCCCGGACTCAGAATCAACGTGTCGTAGGATTCGCGGTACATTTTTCCGGTCGCAAGATTTTTGATTTCAACCGTTTTTTCCGAAGGTTGGATGGCGGTGACTTCGTTTTGTGTGCGGACATCCAGCCGGAAACGGGAACGCAGTTGTTCCGGTGTGGTGACAAGCAGACGGTCGCGGTCGGTAATTTCGCCGCCGATGTGATATGGCAGTCCGCAATTGGCGAACGAAACGTAAGGGCCGCGCTCGATCAGAATAATTTCAGCTTCTTCGCTCAGCCGCCGAGCGCGGGCCGCCGCACTGGCTCCACCAGCGACGCCTCCAACAATCACGATTTTTTTTGCTGTCATATGTTAATCCTTAAAGTGAAGAAATGTGCGCAGGTGTTTGTGCATGCAGTCGAACAATTTCAGAAAGTCCGGATTCTGCAAGGCGCAGTATTTCTGGGTTCCTTCCTTTCGAATGGCCACCAGTCCCTGCTGGCAGAGAATTTTCAGCTGCTGAGACATCATCGACTGGCTGCATTCCAAATTCTCGAAAAGCTCCGTACAGGTTTTTTCCCCTTCCGCCAGCAACTCAATCACTCCGAGCCGTACCGGATGGGCCATCGCCTTGAGGACTTCCGCCGTCATTTCCCGTTCCCGATTGTTCATCTACACCTCCAAACATTAGAAAATTATAATGTTATAAATTAAAAGCAACCAAAATCTTCCGGACTTCGGAACGGAGACAAAAAAAGGCCCTGCGGTTAAGCAGGGCCTTTCGGTAAGCGTTTCGGGTTTTAGCCTTCGGCCATCACCTCGTCCACAGCCTCTTCGAATACCTTCAGAGATTCGCGCAGGGCATCCTCAGGTATGGAAAGCGGCGGAGCGATTTTGACGCACTCGCCAGCCACGCCGACAGGTGCGAACATCAACAGCCCCTTATGGAAACATTTCACGTTGATACGAACGGCGAGATCCGGATCGGGAGTTCTCGTGCCCGCTTTGACCGCCTGAATACCTGCCACCAGTCCGAGACCCTGGAAACAACCGAGAACCGACGGATATTTTTTCTGGATCCGTTCAAGTTCCTGATTGAACCACACGCCGAGCTTGGCAGCGCGTTCTACAAGTTTCTCCTCCTGGAGACCCTGCAGGTTAACAATCGCGGCGGCCGCAGCCAGCGGCGAAGCCGAGTGCGTGGAAGTCATCGAACCCGGAGCGTAAATGTCCATGATGTCTTTACGTCCAATCACGGCTGAAAGAGCCAGCGATGAGGAAATGCCTTTACCGCAAGCGATCAGGTCGGGCTGAATTCCGTAGTGTTCGAAACAGAACATTTTTCCTGTCCGTCCGAAACCGGCCTGGACCTCGTCCATAATCAGCACAATGTCGTTCTCGCGGCAGAACGCTTCGAGTTTCTTGGCGTAGTCCTTGGGCATGAAGTCCGGGCCAACACCCTGATAGCTTTCAGACATTACACCAGCGATCTGGTTCGGCTTGATTCCCTTTTCCTTCAAGGTCTTCAGGAACAGATCAAAAGAAGTGTCCTGATTCTTGTATCCATCCGGGAAAGGAACCTGCGCGAAAAACGCATTCTCGCCCGCAAGCCACTTCTTCAGGCGCGGATTGCCGCCAGCAAGCTGGGAGCCCATCGTCCGGCCATGGAACGCGTTGTCGAATGAGATGAAGTATTTGCGTTCCGGACCGTATTTTTCCAGCGCGTAGGTTTTGGCCAGTTTAATGCAGTTTTCGGTGGCTTCAGTGCCGGAGCTCAGCAGGAACACACGGTAATCGTTCGGACGGGGAGCAAGATCCGCCAGCATTTTCGTCAGCTTGGCGCGGTCTTCATGGACGAACACATAGGTCGCCAGCAACGGTTTATCCAACACGGCGCGCAAAGCGGCGACGATTTTCGGATGGCCGTGGCCAATGTTTGTGATCAGAACACCGGAAGACCAGTCGATCCAGCGGTTGCCCCAGCGGTCAGCGACCGTGGAACCTTCCGCGTGATCCCAGACAATGGGCGGCTGACCGCGCATGGAGCGGGGCTCAGAGCCATCGAGATTCTTGAATATCTCAAGAGATTCCGGCACAGGCAACGCTGTGCAGATCGTGCGGTTTTTCGTTTTGACCGGCGGCACAGCCACCGGAATGAGACTATATTCTGCCATAAGTTTTTTTCTCCTGTTTTATAATTTTGTATCGGGGCTTACGCCCGCACTTTGACGTGCGGCTTGTCGCCATACACGATATCAACCCAAATTCCGTCACTTAGAATGGACTGGCGCGCAGCTTCCACGACCAATTCATTAATGTAACTGTTGGCCGGCGTGGCAAGAATGCCCGCCTCGTCCGTTTCGCGAATCATTTCGCGGCGGCGTTCCAATGCTTGGGGCGCCTTCAGCGAAGCGGTTTCGTTCTCAATGCGACACATGGTCTCCACATTGGCGGCAACGGAGTCATAGCCGTATCCGGACGGTTTAGCGCCAACACCTTCCCAAGGCAGCAGGCGGTAAAAGTCAGGGCTGACGTAGTTGTAGCGCGTACCGGCACAACCGATGTTGTTCAGGTAGCTGTGGCGAACACCGCGATCCTGGTCATTGTGCTGAATCATTCCGCCGCGATCCGCTCCTTCGCAGTACATCAGAAGCCCCTGATCATTACTTCCGGCCGCGTCATCTGGGTAGCCCAGACCGTCGATCACCGAAAGAATCGCGCCGTTCTCGAAACGAACACGGCCATTCGCCCACAGGTAGCCTTCATTCCCGTTCGGGAAACGTCCTTTAATACCGGAAACGGACACGCCGACCGGCTTGAGTCCGGTGATGAAGTAGACCAAGTCCACGTAATGACATCCGACGTATACAAATGGATCGGTCTTGTCGCAGGTGAACCAGTTCTGGAAGTTTGAATGGCGGTAATAGTACGGCTCAATCATCCGCGCTTCACCCATCCGGAACTCGCCAAAATGACCTGCGGCATACTGCCGTTTTGCAAGCAGCGCACGGCGGTCAAAGCGTTTGTGATATTCAACCCCAACAAACAGACCCCGTTCCAGCGCCAGTTTCTCGAGTTCCACATCCTGCTCATAGCTCAGCACCAGCGGCTTTACGCACAGCACATGCTGATCATGTTCCAGCGCCGTTTTGACCGCGTCGTAGTGAAACTGGTCGGGCACCGCCACGATAACCGCCTGGCGCGGACGAGCCGCCGCCAGACGTTCGCGGAACAGAGTGGGATGCATCTTCTCCGGCGGAGTGTCCACCGAAGGATAGGCATTAAAAGACTGCCCGGGGAAGGCGGCGGCAAACTCGGGGTTATCCTGCAACGCCCGCAATGGAGCGCTGTTTAATGCACACACCGAAATATCCTTAACCGCCCCCACTCGTTGCAGGTGATAGACTGATGGCAGAATCAGGTCATTCGTGATCATTCCGCCGCCAACGATCAACACATCCAGAGGGTTATTCGCTAAACTCATTAATCTCCTTACAATCCAAGTTCGTTTCTAAAAGATACACTCACCGAGGCCGCACCTTTATGGCAAGGTGCCGCGAGCGACGAGAGCGGTGCAGACATTCTTGACGCCCAAATACATCGCGGCGTCACGCATCTGCCATTTCCGCTGCGTGGCGGTCTGGTAAACCAGCTCGAAGCGATCTTTCATCCGCTGCTCAAGCCGAACGCGGACTTCTTCGCCCGTCATCTGTTCCTGCTGTGTTTCCTGTGTGTATTCCAAGTAGGAAACAAAAACGCCGCCAGCGTTGCAGAGAATATCGGGGATGATAAATACACCCTTATTGTGCAGAATTTCATCCGCTTCAGGCGATGTCGGACCGTTCGCGCCTTCAGCTATAACGCGTGCTTTGATTCGATCTGCGTTCGCTCCGGTGATCTGATTCGCCGTCGCACAAGGCGCCAGCACATCACAAGGCATTTCAAGCAGATCGCCGTGCGCGATTTCCTTGCCGCTCGGGGCGCCGGTCAGTTTTCCGGTGCGTGCGACATGAGCCAGAACCGCAGGCAGGTCGAGTCCGGCGGGATTGTAGATCGCGGCGAACTCATCGCTCACGCCAACCACCACAGCGCCCATTTCGGCCATCACAACGGCGGAGATAGAGCCTACATTGCCGAAGCCCTGCACGATCACTTTCGCGCCCTTCATGTTCAGGCCGATCTTTTTGAGAGCTTCAGCGGCGGCAACAGCCACGCCGCGTCCGGTCGCTTCGCGTCGGCCGGGAATACCGCCCAAAATAACCGGTTTGCCGGTTACATAAGAACCCTGAGTGGTTGCGTAACCCAGCGAATAGCTGATGGTGTCCTTGATGTATCCCATGTCGCGCTCGCTGGTTCCCATGTCGGGAGCAGGGACATAAATCATCGGGTGAATATGCCGATGGGCGTTGCGGGTGAAGCTGCGGACAACAACCTGCTTGTCATCAGCGGTCAGTTTGGACGAATCGGCCACGATACCGCTCTTGCCGCCGCCAAACGGTACGCCGATCAATGCGCACTTCCAGGTCATTTCCATCGCCAGCGCGGTCACATCATCAAGTGTCACATTTGGGGCCATGCGAATGCCTCCCTTGCAAGGACCGACGGCATCGCTGTGTTTGACTACAAAGGCTGAAATATAGTGGATTTTCCCGTCTGAGAACTGCGGTGTAAGCGAAATTTCGCTTCGTTCTTTGGGATGTCTCAATTTTTCGATCATATCTGGACAGAACTCATCTTTCAACAGAGCCGCGGCCCGGTCAAAATTCGCCAATGCGTTGTCTAACATCGTCTGCTTCTTCATATTTTCATTTTCCTTTATCTGATCCTATTTTCCCGCACGACTCCCGGATAATCAACTCGGGAACGATAGACACATCCTTCGTATCCTTCAATTGATTATCCACCAAAATTTTGAACGCCTCGCTGATCATGGCGCGCACAGGCTGACGCAAAGTGGTTAGCGGAGGAGTGGCCAGCTGGGCCGACGGGATATCGTCAATACCCGCCACAGAAATATCCTCCGGAACCCGCTTGCCCGCCTCGTGCAGTGCCCGCAACGCGCCATGAGCAATCATGTCTTCTGCCGCGATCACCGCCGTCGGTATGCTTTGCGGCGCCTGACAAAGAAACTGATTCATCCCTTCCCGTCCGGCTTCGAACGGCGGCAAAGCCAAATGCTGGAAAAGTGACGGAGTTGTCTCTACGCCGCGTTCACGAAACAGATTACTCAAAAAAGTTTCCCGCCGACGGCTAGGCTCATCAACCGTTCCAATCCATCCGATATTACGGTGTCCAAGCTCAACCAGGTAATCCAGAATCTTCCGCAACCCTGCGGCCTGATCCATCACCACCTGACAGACTCCCGGCCGTTTTTGTCCCCAGCCGATTTGCACCACCGGCTTACCGGTCTGCAGAAAAGAGTCCAGCCCTGCGGGACAGAAATCGCTACCTACCAGCATAAGGCCGTCGGGTAAATACCGGGACAGCGTCGTCAGAGACTCCGCTTCACCGTCCGACAGTAGCAACGCATAATGATGACTCCGCGCCAGCGCCTGCATTTCGCCGACCAGATGGCCGAAAAATGGATCTTCAAACGCTTTAACCACCACGCCGAAAAACCGGCTCGACCCGCCTCTCAGCGCAGCAGCCACCGGGCTTGGGCGATATCCCGCCGCGCTGGCCGCCTGACGAATCCGCTCGATGGTTTCCGGCGCCGCGCCAACAGCGCCCGCCGAACCGTTCAGTGCGCGCGAAACCAGCGACTGGGAAACCCCCAGACGCCGCGCCAATTCTTTCTGCGTCATCACTGGCTGAACATTGACCATGCCGGAAAATCTATCGATACCTGCCAATAAGTCAATCGAATACGTATGAGATAAAATTTACGCCCCGGAATCTGAACGTCCTCAACTTCACAGCCGGCCCGAAAACCCAGAACAACTAACCCGCATCTTTTTCTTCATCTTCAACACGCGATTCCCTATCCTCAAAGTTCAAAATGAACTCGCGCGGAACGTCTCTAACATAAAAAAGCGGAAAGCCTTTGCCATGCAACCCAAACAGCCCGTCAAAAAACAGTCGTGGAAACCCGGCAACATGCTTTCACCAGCTCCGGCGGTACTGATCAGTTGCGGCGGCGCCGGAGGCTGGAAACCAAACCTGATCACCATCGCCTGGGCCGGAACGGTTTGCACCAACCCGCCAATGCTCTCCATCTCCGTCCGGCCCGAACGCCATTCCTACGGCATCATCCGTCAAACCGGTGAATTTGTGGTGAATCTCCCCACGGCCAACCAAGCCAAAGCCACCGACTGGTGCGGCGTCGTTTCCGGACGCGACCACGATAAATTTGAAAAAACCGGACTGACTTCCGCGCCCGCGCTCGAACTAAGCTGCCCCATCGTTCTGGAATGTCCGGTCAACATCGAATGCCGCGTCCGCCAAACCTTGGAACTCGGCTCGCACGTCATGTTCATCGCCGAAGTCGTCGCTGTCCAAGTATCGGAAAACCTGATCGACGCCAAAAACAAACTCTGCCTCGAAAAAGCCGGACTCATCGCCTACGTCCACGGCGCCTACGTTGAACTTGGCCGCCACCTCGGCCACTTCGGATTTTCTGTCCGAAAGAAAAAACCTGCCGCCGCTCCGGCAAAGACTCCTCGCCGCCGGAAATAAAAAAGCGGCATCTCTGCCGCTTCGTCTACCCCGTCGCGATATTGATCACATTCCTCCACACCATCGGCTGGCTGAATTTGAAGCCGTAGAATTTTGGTTTAGCGCGGGGAGGTTATCAGAACTTCGTTCCGTGAACTTTAATGAACTCCTTCACGATGGCTTCGCTTCCACTGGAAAGTAGAGGTTTGCCTGAAAGCGCTCAAGCTGAAACACCAGCTTCTCAAGACGATGGTTGCGCGAAAAACGGCGGTTTGGTATAAACCCCTCATGACCGCACTAGCACAGACTGTTCTGGAAGAAGCGATGCGACTCCCGTCGGTAGACCGCGCCATGCTGATTGAAAAGCTGATTTCCAGCTTCGATGCCGCCAAGCGGAAGACCATCGATGCCGCATGGGTTGCGGAAAGTGAAAATCGGCTGGATGCCTACCGTACCGGCAAGCTGACCGCACGGCCTTTCGAGGACGTGATGAAAGACCTGAATGCATGAACGTGCGGATTCTCTCAGCGGCTGAGTACGAATTTCTGGATGCCGTTCACTATTACAACGACGAATGCCCCGGCCTCGGATTTGAATTCGCGGCGGAAGTCCAAAACACAATTGATCGCATCAAAAACAATCCCGAGGCCTGGGCCCCGCTCTCGGCAAGAATCCGTCGGTGCCTCACTCAGCGTTTTCCTTTCGGCGTGATCTACGAACTGGCGAACGATGAAATTCTAATCGTCTCCATCATGCACATGAACCGCCATCCTGAGTCGTGGAAGAAGCGGGTCTAAAACGCTGGAATTGGTTCATAGAACCAACTCTACATTACCCGAAATGTAGCGTCGGCTCTGCGAGCCGAAAAAGGTGGAAGCGGCATCCCTGCAGCTGAACCAGAGACTGGAGCTTACTTCTTCTTCTTCTCTTTGTGGATCACCGGTCCGCCGGCCAGGATTTCTTTCTTGGCGTTGAAATATTCCTCGTCGGAAATCACGCCCTTCTCTTTGGCTTTCTGCAGATCCAACAACTCCTGTCCAATCGTCGTGGTGCGAGTGTACGCGACATCCACTCGGTTCAACATTGCGCAACCAGACACTCCAATAACCAGTACGCCCGCCACGATCATTGCTTTGAATAGTTTCATTCTGCTTCTCCCTGTTTTCCAACCACCGGAAGTTAGGGTTTCGTCCGCAGCCGCTCAAGCGGAAAAAATTGGCTCTAAGAGCCAACGCTACAATGGGAAAGAATGTAGCGTCGGCTCTGCGAGCCGATTATTGAAGCCTGCGGGAAAAATTCCCGGCGTGGCCGGGAGCGGACCGTCCGGAAATAATCCGCTGAACAAGCTCAGGCGATATAGCGCCGTACAACAAATCGATCCGGAAGCGGCGTGCGCCTTTGTCTTTCAGTTCGTCCAGATGAGGCGTCAGCGAGAACGGTGTTTCGCTGGCCAACACAAATTGCTGGCCAGCCTGTTCAACACGGAACGCGCGGCGCGAGCGGTCTGTAAGTTCTGCTCCGTCCGCCGCCGGACGTGTGGCGGAAATCATCAGCGGCGTATGCTGATAAACCGGAACGACCGCCGCGTCGCCGAGCTGTTCGATCAGTGCGAAAAGATTTTCCGCGTCGTCTTCCGGCGAAAGAATGAACTGCTGAACGCCCTGCTCTTTCCATTGAAGCGCCGCCTGCGTGTTGAGCGTGTAGAGCGGCCAGTCGGCGGTGATGTCTTCTTTGCCCTGCAACAGATTCAACCCGCCGGCATTTGCCGCTTCCCATTTCCGATGTTTGGAAAAACGCTCAATCAGTTTTTGAAATTCGCCGATCTCCTCGGTGCGAATAATCACTGGCAGCGCCAGCCGCAACTTGTCGGCATAAACCGCCTGCGCTTTTTCGATCTCTTCCGGGCGCGCCGGATCGATCTCCAGAACGAACTCATCGATGTTTTCCAAACATTGGGAAACTCTGGATTTAACGGACCAAAAGAAACTGGAGGGACGGCTTCCACGCCGTCCGTCAATAGAATCGGCGCAGGTGGAACTGAGCCCTCCAACCCGGAGTGTTGTCCAAGCATTGGAAAACTCAGAGATCAGGCGACGGCGGACATCGTTTAAAACGGAGACCGGAATAAAAACCGACGCGCCTTCCAGCGTCAGTTCGCCGAGTTGCCAATCGGTATCGCCGAGTTTTTCGAAGCACTGACGAATCATCGCGACCGATTTTTCCGGATTTTTTGCCGCTTCGAACGGACCAGACAAAACGAGTTCCGAATGCACATCGTTCGCCGAGGCAACGAACTTAACCGTTTCCGAGGATTGGAAAATATGGATGTTCACCGGCCTCCGCTGCCGGAATTGTCCGGGGCGCGGCGCGGTAAATTCGTAACGCTGACGCACGGCTTGAGAATAGGAGCAGTAAACCGGCGCGCCTTTTTCGAGCCGCGGCGCATCGGCAGGAAGTTTCAGCGCGATCTCCGTGTCTGCCGGAAGTTCGAAGCGGCGTTTGGATTCCGGATCGGATGCCAGCCGCATTTCATCGGCGGCGAAACCGTAGGAGTTTTCAAATTTCAGTCCGTCATGTTTTTGCAAGGTGCGGTTGCTGTGTAGAATCAGCCACGATCCATTGACGGCTTTGGCGGTTCCGATCAGCGCGCCGCGATGTCCGTCGTTGACCGGATCGACCGGATTGTTGTCTGAACCGTCGAGATAAAGATCGGTGTAAGGCCGTCCGAAAATCGTCCGAATGTCCGCCAGCCGCTGCGCGGAATTTCCGGTATCGCCTGCGAGTGTCTTGCGGTAAAAGTCCGTAACGGCGGCGACGTAGAGCGGACTTTTCATCCGCCCTTCAATTTTGAGCGAGGCGACTCCGGCGGCGAGAAGTTCCGGTATGTGTTCCGCCGCCGAAAAATCTTTCATCGAAAACGGAAGCGTTTCTTTTCCGCCGCTTTCGAAAGACTGGCGACAGCAATAGGCGCAACGTCCGCGGTTTCCGCTGCGGCCCATCAAATGCGACGAGAAGAGGCAGAGTCCGCTGTAGGAATAACAGAGCGCGCCGTGAATGAAGGTTTCTGTTTCAATTCCGCAGTTGAGGCTGATGTGCGCGATTTCTTTCAGACTCAGCTCGCGCGCCAGCACAACGCGCTTGAAGCCAATCGCCGCGAGCTGTTTCGCCCCTTCCAGATTATGGACGGCCAGCTGCGTACTGGCATGAAGCCGGAGTTGCGGAAATTTTTTCTGTGCCAGACGCACGACACCCATGTCCTGCACGATCACGCCGTCAGCGTTCAGATCGCGGATCAGCGCCAGCGTTTCGAGCGCGGCATCCAGCTCGCATTGCTGAACGAGCGTGTTGAAGGTGACATAAACACGGCGGCCAAGGTGGTGTGCGTAGCCGATCAATTCGTCAAGCGCTTCGGCGGAAAAGTTTCCAGCTTCGGCGCGGGCGGAAAAGCGCGGCAGTCCGGCATAAACGGCGTCCGCGCCGTAGGCCAGCGCGGCCCACGCCGACTCGGGCGTTCCGGCGGGAGACAGCAATTCTGGAAGTGATTTATTCAAGCGGCCTGAACGCTATCCTGCCGACGACACTTCTTCAAGTTTTCCGGCCGTGCGAAAAAATTTCCAAAGTCCGGAAGCTTTTCATTCGTCCAAATCAGACTATGCTGACCGGCAAATCAGAAAGGAACCTGTCATGAAAAAAATACTTTTACTCCTATTCGCCGCGTTCGCCTTCTGCGGATGTGCAACCCGGTCTATTCCACTGGCGCCGTCGGCGCTGGAAAATTTCCGCGGAAAAACCATCATCTGCGCCGTGCCGCCGCCGCCTTCGTTCGAGGCCATGCATGGCGGAAAATCTCTGCTTGGTCGCGCCGTGGGCGGGCTGGCACAAACCATCAAAGGCGATCAGCTGATCCGCGACAGCCAGACGCAGGATCCGGCGAAGGCGATCGGCAGCGAGCTGGCCGGTGAACTGGCCGCCGCGTACAACCTCACCGTACTGCCGCCGTTACAACGCGGGCAATCGAAAGCCTGTAACGCCGATCTGGTTCTTGAAACCCGCACCACGTATTGGGGCTTCTGCTATTTTCTGACCGACTGGAAGCGCTACTTTGTCACCTACCGCTCCGCCATCCGGCTGATCGATCCAAAGACTGGAACCTGCCTTGCCGCTGGCGAAGTGCTGGTGGACAGCCGCGACTACGCCAAACCGCTTTCCTATGAAGAACTGGCTGATAATCAAGCCGACGGCCTGAAGGCTGAACTGAAAACCGCGCAGGAAAAATCTGCCTCCGAGTTCCGGCAGAAAATTTTACGCCCCGGATTTCTCCGGGGCGCAGGCGATAACCGGTAGCGGTTACTTTACTTCGCCAGGCATTGTTTCAAGTCGGCTTCAACCGTGGTGGTTGGAGCGATGTTGAATTTTTCAACCAGTACATTCAGCACGGCAGGCGTGATGAAGGCGGGCAGGCTCGGGCCGACTTTGATGTTTTTGATGCCGAGGTGCAGGAGCGTCAGTAGAATGCAGACGGCTTTCTGTTCGTACCACGACAGGATCATCGAGAGCGGCAGGTCGTTGACACCGCAGCCGAAAGCTCCGGCGAGCGCAACCGCGATCTGAATTGCCGAGTAAGCGTCGTTGCACTGCCCGATATCGAGCAGGCGCGGAATGCCGCCGATGTCACCGAACTCCAGTTTGTTGAAGCGGTATTTTCCGCAGGCGAGCGTGAGAATCACGCAGTCCTTCGGCACGGCTTCGGCAAACTCGGTGTAATAGTTGCGTCCGGTTTTCGCGCCGTCGCATCCGCCGACCAAGAAGAAGTGCTTCAAGGCGCCGCTCTTGACGGCTTCGATTACCGTCGGGGCAACGCTCAGCACTGCGTTATGGCCGAAGCCGACCAGAATGGTTTTTTCCGGTTCGGTCGCGGCGAAACCAGGAGCTTCCAGCGCGGCTTTGATAACCGGTGCGAAGTTGCCGTCGGCGATGTGCTGCACGCCGGGCCACTGGACGAGCCCGCAGGTGAAGATGCGTGCTTTGTAGTTTTCCTTCGGCTTCTGGATGCAGTTGGTCGTCATCAGGATGGCGCCGGGAAACGCTTCGAACTCTTCGCGCTGATCCTGCCACGCGCCGCCGTAGTTACCGACGAGGTGTTTGTATTTCTTCAGTTCCGGATAGCCGTGGCACGGAAGCATTTCGCCGTGGGTGTATATGTTGATTCCTTTGCCTTCGGTCTGTTCCAGCAACAGCGCGAGGTCTTTCAGGTCGTGGCCCGAAACAAGAATCGCTTTGCCTTTGACCGCCTTGATGTTTACCGGTGTCGGAACGGGATGGCCGTACGTTCCGGTGTTCGCGGCATCGAGCAACCCCATGACGGTCAAATTGACTTCGCCGACTTTCAGTGCCAGCGGCAAAAGCACGTCCACAGTCGCTGGGCCGTTTTTAAGAACCGCTAGCGCTTCGTGAAAGAAGGCGTAAACCGCGGGATCTTCTTTGCCGAGAACGTAGGCGTGATCGGCGTAGGCCGCCGTGCCTTTGAGTCCGTACAGGATCAGCTCCTGAAGACCGGTGATGTCGTCGCCGAGCGTTTTCTTGCGGCTTTCAATGCCGACGGCTTCGCCCTGCTTGGCCAGACCGCTGACATCTGCGGAAAAGTTGATCGGTGATTTTGCGCCGAGCTCTTTCAGAATCTCGCCGCCACGACGAATGACGCTGGCGATATCGCTGGCGTCAAAGTTGACGTTGGTGACGGTGGTGAAAAGTCCTTCCATCACATAGAGATCGGCGGCGCGGTTCTTTTTGCCTTTCGCCGCGACAGAGACCTGCTTACACACATCAACCAGCAGATCCTGAAGAACGGCTGTATCTGGATCTTTTCCGCACACACCAAAGCTGGTGCATCCGGTGCACTTGGCGGTCTGTTCACACTGATAACAAAACATGCTCATGAGAGTTCCTTTCGTTTTGGTTTCCTACATTCAATGCCAAGGATTATGCTGACTTTTTAAAACAGCTCCTTGACCTGTGTCAAGTTCTTCAAAAAAGGCGCTCTTATGGAAATCGCTGTCAGCGTAGTCCTCAAATCGTGGGATGTCATGGCTATTATGGCACCCTATCTTCTGCTCGGATTTTTCGTGGCGGGAGTACTCGGCGCGTTTGTTCCCGTTTCCTTTATAGAAACCCATCTCGGCAAGCGCGGCCTCTGGCAGATTGTGAAAGCTTCACTGCTTGGCGTGCCGATTCCGCTCTGCTCGTGCAGCGTGATTCCCGTCACCGCTTCGTTGCGCCGCCACGGCGCGACGAAAGGTTCAGCGATTTCGTTTCTCACCTCCACGCCGCAAACCGGCGTGGACAGCATCGCCGCGACATGGGGACTGCTCGGTCCGCTCTTCGCTGTCTTCCGTATGGCTGTTGCGTTCATCACCGGAGTCATCTGCGGCGCGACGGTTGAGGCTTTAACGCCGCCGTCCGAGGAATCCAAAGATGACTGTCACGATGAGCACTGCCCGACCTGCAACCCGGAAAGCGGGGCGAAAAAATGGAAACAGGTCTTTGTCTACGGCTTCGGCACCTTGCCGCGCGACATTGGCCGCGCTCTGCTGATCGGGATCGTCATCTCCGGACTGCTCGGCGCTCTGGTTCCGGACGACTTTTTTACCCGCTACCTGCACTCCGAGTGGCTTTCCATGATCGCCGTCATGGCGCTCGGCATTCCGCTCTATGTCTGTTCAACCGGATCGATTCCTATTGCGCTCGCCATGATCGGCATGGGGCTTTCGCCCGGTGCGGCGCTGGCTTTTCTGATTACCGGCCCAGCCACCAACGCCGCCACCATCGCAACCGTCTTCCAAACAATGGGCCGCAAAACCGTACTGATCTATCTCTCCACGCTCGCAGGCTGTTCGCTGGCGGCTGGCTGGCTGCTCAACCGCATAATCACCACGCAGATCATCACGGAGCAGGTACACCGTCATGCGGAACA
>JADYZA010000049.1 GCA_020853375.1 Verrucomicrobiota bacterium
GCTACATTACGCGCCTTCAAAAAACGGAGATCCCCATGGCAGTAAAGAAAAGCGCGTATGCACAGGCTGGCGTCGATATCGACGTCATGATGAACTCTCTTCAGCGGATCAAAAAGAACGTCAAATCTACCAACACCAAGGGCGTGGTCAGTGAGATTGGTTCCTTCGGCGGGCTTTTCCAGTCTCCCGGCAAGGATTTCCTTCTCGTTGCCAGCGCAGACGGTGTCGGCACCAAACTCAAAGTCGCCCATATGGCCGGCAAGCACACCACGGTCGGTCAGGATCTTGTAAACCATTGCGTCAACGATATCCTTGTTCAGGGTGCCACTCCGCTGTTCTTTCTTGATTACCTCGGCACCGCCGCGCTTTCCGGAAAAGTGTTCGAAGATGTCATTTCCGGATTCTGTAAAGCCTGCCGTGAAAACGGTTGTGCTCTGCTTGGCGGCGAAACCGCCGAAATGCCCGGTCTTTACCCGAAAGGTGAATATGACCTTGTCGGAACCATCGTCGGTCAGGTTGAAAAGAAAAAGCTCATCACCGGGAAATCCATCCGCAAAGGCGACGTCATCATCGGGTTGCCCTCCAGCGGACTGCAAACCAACGGCTATTCGCTGGCCCGCAAAGTCATCTTCGAAACCGCTGGGAAAAAGCTGAGCGATTTTGTTCCCGGCACCAAACTCACTTTTGAAAAGGTTCTGCTGGCTGTTCACCAGAGTTACCTCAAACCGGTCGTCGCGCTGATGAATAAAGTGCAAGTGCACGGCATGGCGCATATCACCGGCGGCGGACTTGTTGACAACGTTCCGCGTGTTCTGCCCAAAACCGTTGATGCCGTTTTTGACCGCTCGACGTGGAAAACGCCCGCGATTTACCAGTTCATAGAAAAAGAAGGCGATGTGGATCACGAAGAAATGTACCGCGTCTTCAACATGGGGATCGGCATGGTCGTCATCGTCCGCGCCGCAGATGCCAGCGTTGCGCTGGATTCCCTGAAAAAAGCAGGGCAGAAAGCCCTTTTGATCGGGCGAATCGAAAAAGGCGCCGGGAAATCCGTTTTAATCAACTAAGTTTGTTATTTTGCACGATATTTCGCCGCATGTTACGTTATAGTTCCAGAACAGACTGGAGTCTATATGAAGCGGATATGGCGGATTATTTTCCTTGTCGTTGGTTTAGCGCTGTCGTCTGGCGCTGAAATGGTGCAATCGCAAGGACGTGTTGATGATCTGGTTTTTTCAAAACTGGCTGAAAAAGGATTTTCTCCTTCGGAACTTTGTCCGGATGCTGTTTTTGTCCGCCGAGCTTATATTGATGTGATTGGCACGATTCCCACCGTCGCCGAGGTACAACGGTTTCTTTCCAGCAGCAGTTCCAATAAACGAGCGGAGCTCATTGACGAGTTGCTCCAACGTTCGGAATTCGCCGATTACTGGGCTTTGAAATGGTGTGACTTGCTGCGGAACAAGTCGGAGTTTCCCAGCAACCTGTGGCCCAACGCTGTACAGGCATACCACTATTGGATTCTCAACGCATTCCGCCAAAACATGCCGTATGACCAGTTCGCGCGCGCGCTTTTGACCACCAACGGGAGCAATTTCCGGGATCCTCCGGTTAACTTTTACCGGCCTTTTCAGGAACGGACCCCTCGCAAGATATTCGATACCGTTGCGCTTGTTTTCATGGGCGTTCGGCTAGACAACTCCGGATGGAGCGAAGCGCAGATGCTGGGAATGGATGCGTTTTTTGCCACGGTGGCCTACAAAAAGACCGCTGAGTGGAAAGAAGAAGTTGTTTATTCCGATCCGGAAAAGCAGTTGCTTGATCCGGTCACTAAAAAACCGATCGCCCCGGTTCCGCTGGATGGAAAGCCGATCAAACTGGACGGCAACGATCCCCGGGTTGCGTTTACTGACTGGCTGACCGCTCCGAACAATCCGTGGTTTTCCAAAGCCATTGTAAACCGCATCTGGTTCTGGCTGATGGGGCGGGGCATTATTCATGAGGCGGACGATATTCGTCCCGGCAATTCGCCATGGAGTCCGGAACTGCTGGCATATCTTGAAAAAGAACTGGTCGAAAACAAGTATGACCTGAAGCATATTTATCGACTGATTCTTAATTCAGCGACGTACCAGCTTTCAGCGATTCCAACCCCTGAAAACATGGCGGACGAAACCGGATTCTCGCATTATCGTGTCCGGCGTCTGGATGCGGAGGTGCTGATTGACGCAGTGTGCCAGATCACCGGAACCGGCGAGGAATATTCGAGCGCGATTCCGGAGCCCTTCACGTTCATTCCGTCGAGTCAGCGGACGATTCTTCTGGCGGACGGCAGCATTAAATCTTCGTTTCTTGAGATGTTTGGACGTCCCGGACGGGATACTTCTCTCGAATCAGATCGTAATAACGGGGTTTCCGTTTTCCAGACCTTGCACATGCTGAACTCGTCGCATATTCATAATAAAATCATGAAAGGTCCCGGCTTGCGCAAGCTTTCGGCGAAGCCTGCAAACAAAGACCGCATCGAACAGCTTTATCTGACGATTCTTTCGCGTATGCCAACTCCCGAGGAGCAGAAAATCGCTTCGGTCTATATGGATGCGGCGGGAAATTCCGGGACGGTTGGTTTTTATGATTTGGCATGGGCTTTAATCAATACCCGTGAGTTTGTTTTGAAGCATTAATACAGGAGCAGGCGATGAATGAAAAAAGCGTTCCGTCTCTGGCGATTACCCGTCGCAATGCGTTGCGGCTTGGATTGTTTGGTGCCGCCGGACTGATGCTTCCGGACTGGTTGGCGATGAAGGCCGCCGGAATGATCAATCCGCTGAAAGCCAAGGCAAAGTCGGTGATTCAGGTTTGGCTGTGGGGCGGGCCTTGCCATCTGGACACGTTCGATCCAAAGCCGGATGCCGGATATGATTTTTATGGGAAATATGACAAGCCGCTGGCGACGAATGTGGACGGGATACGGATTTGTCAGGCGTTGCCGCAGCTTGCGAAAATGGCCGATAAATATTCATTGCTCCGAGGTATGACACACGGGAATGGCAGTCATGAAACGGCCGCCTACATGGTGATGACGGGAACTAAGCCGATGGATGGAATTGTTAATCCGTCTATGGGAGCGGTCGTTTCATACAAGAAAGGTTACTCCGCAGGCTATGATGGATTGATTCCCCCGTATGTCGCCCTAACCAGGCCGCAGGGCCGGTTTTCCGAAGCCGGTTTTCTTGGTTCGAGATATCAGCCGTTCGCAACCGGCGGCGATCCCGCGAAGATACCTTTTGCGGTCGAGGGCGTTGTCGCGGAAGGGATCAGTGACGCCCGCCAGCAGAGCCGCCGTGAACTGCTCCAAAATCTGGACACATTAGCCCGCGCCATGGAGGGAAATCCGCTCGTTGAAAGGATGACGAAAAACCAGCAGGCCGCCTATTCTCTGATTCTTGGTGAAGCCAAAAACACATTTGATTTATCGAAAGAACCGGATGAGCTCCGTACAGCGTATGGAAAAACCACCTTCGGACAGTCCTGTCTGCAGGCCCGCAAGCTGGTTGAAGCGGGTGTGCCGTTTATCACCATCAACGCCCCCGGCTGGGATACGCATAAAAAGCATTTCGAACTTATGGGTAGGATGCTTCCAGAACTCGATAGGGGGGTGGCGACGCTTTTGCAGGATCTTTCAAATCGTGGCTTGCTGGATTCAACAATTGTCTGGTGTGGCGGAGAATTCGGACGGACCCCGAAAGTCGACTGGGAAGCTCCTTGGAACGGCGGGCGCAGTCACTATGGAAAAGCATTTTCACACCTCATTGCAGGCGGTGGTTTTTCAGGCGGGCATGTGATTGGCACCACCAGTTCGCGCGGAGAAGAAGTGGTTGACCGTCCGGTTTACCCTTGGGACTTAACGGCCAGTATTTATGAACAACTTGGAATTGATCCGAACGGTACGCTTCCCACGCCCGACGGGAAGACGGCGTTCATTTCACCGTTGGCGGACAGCGCCGCCAAGGTGGCCAGCGGCGGACTGCTCCGGGAGATCATGTCGTGAAGAAAACTCTGCCATTTATGATTCTGTTGTTTCTGGTTTCGGCGGCAGGTTTGTCCGCCGCCGTGATTCCGCATATCGCCTTTGTTTATCCAGCGGGCGCAACGCCCGGAAGCAAAGTGACCGTGACGATCGGGGGGCAATATCTGAAAGACTACATCGGCCTCAATCTGTCCGGCGTGATGTTGGATGCCCAAATGACAAACTACCTGCGGATTTATGACCGGCAGGAAATCAACCGGGTTCGCCGCAGCAAAGAAGTGCTCGAAGCGAAGATGGCGGAAGAAGAAAGCGATCTGCGCAAACAACAGATGCAACGGCAGATGGACTTGCTTGATCAGGAATCCGCCATGGTCGCTGAGATGAATAAAAAAGATAAAAAAGATCCGGCGATGGCGGCCAAAAAGCAGTTTAATCCGCAGATCGCCGAACGGATTACGCTGGAATTCACGCTGCCGGCGGATGTGAAGCCGGGTGAAAATGAGTTGCGCGTGATTACAACCAATGGACTTTCAAATCCGCTTCGGTTTCTGATCGGTCAGATGCCGGAGGTGTCTGAAGTGGAATCAAACAACCTTATGACGGCACCGCAGAAACTGACATCGATTCCGGTTTTAGTGAACGGACAGATCATGCCGGGCGATGTGGATTGTTTCCGTTTTCATGCCAGCAAAGGACAGACGCTGGTTTTTCATGCGGATGCCCGCTCTTTGATTCCTTATTTAGCCGACACGGTTCCCGGCTGGTTCCAAGCGGTTCTGACACTCTACAACGCCGAAGGTGTCGAGGTGGCCTATGACGACGATTACCGGTTTGATCCCGATCC
>JADYZA010000050.1 GCA_020853375.1 Verrucomicrobiota bacterium
CCAGTTTTAAAAACGAACCCTGATTCAGCGCCGCATCGATCACATACGTTCCGCTGGCCGTAAAATTTACCAGACTTCCGTTCGCCACTTGGTAAGCACCCGTTTCAACATTCCCGCCGGTGAAGCTGGAAACCGTCACGGATTTCACCGTCACGGCGCGATTAAACGAAATCCACAACGCTTCCTGTCCGTTGACCGTATCAAATAGGGATGGTGCGTCTCCGCCGCCGACCGCATTAATTCCGAACTCTGTCGCTGTTGAGTTCAGCTGACTTCCCGAGCTGTAGCTTCCGTTCAGATAGGCAGACATCGCGGCTTCCAAAGTCAGCCCGCTTCCGACATTTGTATAGACGCCGGAGGGTACGCCGTCCCACGTCGTCCCGTTTTTATTAACCAGATCGAAGGTAAATAACTCGGCGCGCGCGCCGTGCAACACCATTCCCATGAACACAATAACCGCGATTATTTTTTTCATGCTGTTCTTTCTTTCGTTAACGAAGTAATCGTTCGGCATGTTACTCTTTAACTTTCTTGTGTTAAGAGTTTTTTGGAAAAAAGTGCGGGGAATTACCAGCGAGAAAAGGGGAGCCGGGCCAGCGCGGCGTTGGTATAGCGGGCGTCATAAGAAACCTCTTCGCCCAGCCATTCCGGTTTTTCGAAGGACTGCGTTTCGCTCTCCAGCTCGATTTCGGCCATGACCAATCCGGCGTTCAGCCCTGTAAACTCGTCAAGCTCCCAAATGTCCAGGCCGACTTTTAGCGTATAGCGTCGTTTTTCGATCTGGCGCTCCCCGCAAAGGGTTTGGATCATATATTCCGCATCCGCCGCCGGAATTTCGTATTCGAGTTCGGCTCGGGAAATCCCTTTCGTGGCACCTTTGATTGTCAGAAATCCTTTTTGACCCAGCAGGCGGACGCGAACAGTCGCCTCTTCGCGCCCAGCGGTGATGTAACCCTGCCGACAAGACAATCCGGCACCGGCGCTTTTGCGCCAGCTATCGCCAATTACTAGAAACTTACGCTCAATTTCCTGCTTCATGAACAAATCCTTGCTTTCGGTCTGCTGTTCAGGGATTTTTAGCGCAACAGATTTTGAATGAAAGGACTAAAATGAAACCTGCCCTGATCGTCGCGCTGGATGTTCCCACGGTAGAAGAAATGGAAGCCGCTCTCACTCGGCTTCCAGACACCATCGAGTGGTATAAGGTGGGCTTGGAACTTTTTTGCGCAGAAGGCCCCGCTATTCTCGAACCGTTGAAGCGGAGGAACAAAAAAATCTTTCTTGATCTCAAGTTGCACGACATTCCGCGCACCGTCGCCAATGCAGTAAAAACAGCCGCCAGCCATGGCGTAAACTTGCTGACGGTGCATGCGATCGGCGGGAGAGCGATGCTGGAGGCTGCGGCAGAAGCCGCCCGCGAGTGTAAAAATCCACCGAAGCTCGTCGCCGTGACGACGCTAACCAGCCTTTCTCAGGATGATTTTACAGACTTCGGAATCATCCGTAGCGTGTCCGACCAAGCCTTGGCCCTCGGGAATCTGGCGATCTCTTCCGGCATCGACGGATTGGTAACCAGCGCGCACGAAGCAGGCGCGCTTCGGAAAGCTTTCCCTGCGGCACTGCTGATCACTCCGGGCCTCCGCATGCCAGACGGGGAAGTCGGCGATCAGAAGCGCGTTGCGACGCCCGCATTTGCTGTGAGCCAAGGGGCCTCACACCTGGTTGTTGGGCGACCGATTCTTCAGGCGGAAGATCCTTCGTCTGCCACTGCTATGATTTTCGCAGACATGCGAAGCGTCCTGTAATCACAGGACGCTTCCCCGACTATTCATCCGGAAGATATCAGTGGAGTTCGGATGAATCCTACTTCTTCTCGGCTAAAGTCAGCTTTTTGCCCGACTGAAGCCACTGCTGAAGAACGATCTTGCAGTACTTACTTTTAGAAATGTGCATGGAGTCTGAACGTTTTTCCAGATCATCCGCCATTCCCTTGGGCATATTGATGCCTATCGTCTTGGTCCCTTTTCCTATCGGGTTTGTTGCCATGCTACACCCCTCCTTGTGGTGAATTATCCTACAAGAAATCGTTTTTTTTGCAACAGCTTTAAATACCGAAAGGTCTCTTTGTCTTTTTTGGAAAAAGGGTGCCCGTTTGAAAAATAGGCATCAACGCCAGCGAGCAAAGCACCGGTCAGCCCCGTTTATAGCCCGGGCGGTGATGCCAGAGGTGGCGAAACCCGTAACGGGAAAAGGCCACAACAACCAACAATAGAACGGCGATCAGTGTGATGATGGCGGTGAAAACTCCGCGGTGGCACCCTGTGCGATAGGCATCCTCAACGAAAAAATACGCCGATAAAAGCCCGCCAATGACCAATACAAAAAATGCGACCAACAAAAGGCTACGATATGGCCGCAACTTGAACATTGGAACTCTATCGCCCATTGGAATCATTGTCGGCCCGCCCTAATCTCAATTTTCCGAAGATCAGCGACCCGCTCCTTGAGCGGGCCGCCGCACGGATTATTTTTCTTTCAACTTCAGATCCAGCGCATCGTTCACGTTTTTCCACATGATTTTTTGATACGCTTTTTCGCTGATATTTCCCTGATCTCTGGCTGCGGTGAGCCACTCGATATGCTGCATATCATTGCTGGTGGAGCAATAATCGAGCCCAAGCATCAGCCGATCCTGAAACTCGTCGATAAATTTCCAGGCGTGTTCTGGGTCGCGCTGAAGCGCAGACAACCCGCTACCGGCAGAAATATCCCCATAGAGGCCCGAACATTCCCTCATCAGGCGGGGAATTGCACCGCCCGCAATCACCGGAGTTCGTGGATAGCCATCCTTATCCTCACGTGTCAGGTCGCCGCTGATTTCACTCCAGAACGCAGCGCTATGCCCAAAGAATTTTAGTTTTGGGAATTTCTTCAAGACCGCCCCTAGCCCTGGAAGGCCCAACTCGTCATGAACCCCATAGGTCGGATATCCCGGGGTAATCGTGTGAAACGTAACGGGAAACCCGACCCGCTCGCAGCTCCCGAGCAGATTCAGAACCCGCGGATCCTCCCACGGAAGATTCGGACAAAATTCACCCAGCCCCTTAAATCCGAGTTCCTTATACTGCTCCAACAG
>JADYZA010000051.1 GCA_020853375.1 Verrucomicrobiota bacterium
ACGGCGATACCGGCCAGAAAATCGAGGTATTCCTTACCGTCAGCATCCCAAACCTTGGAACCTTTTCCCTTCACCAGCACGAGGCTCGGCGCGTAGGTCGGCATCACATACTTTTTGTGCAACTGGATAATTTCTTCTGTTTTCATGACTTCCATTCCCTAAAAGACGGGGGAATGTAACGCACGGTCGCCGGAATTGCCAGTGGTTTAAACGGCAGAAGAGAGATCGGGGCGGCAAATATCTATGGATGAACGCCCACGCTAACGGGCGGCGGTACGCCGTACCGTTCAGTGGTTTGTTCGGCATCGTTTGTTACAGAATTCCTTCTTTCTGCAGAACTTTTTCAACAATGGTGTATGCTTGTTTGCTCATGATATTCTTCCCTTGGGCGACACATGCGAAGGCATAAGTCTTGCCCTCGTGTTCAGCATAGCCGACAAACCAACCCAGCGCGAATGTGCCATCATCATCAGTACCAGAACCTGTTTTCCCGTAAAGGCGGCCTCGATCCGTCCTCTTAATGAACATCAGTTCTTTAAGCGTCGCATGCGACGCTGTTGAGAACGGAACGTCGCCGACTGCGATTCTCTGAATAAGCCTCGCCTGTTCCATCGGAGAGATGAGAATGGTTTGTCTTCCCTTTGACGGCAACCAGAACACGTCAATCCCTGCAGAGATGTCCCGGTTACCGTATCCAATCTTCTCAAGCCATGTGCGCATTCGATTTTGACCAATATTGCGTGCGAGTTGCTGGAATGAGGGAACACATGAAGCCTGAAAGGCTTCTCGCAGAGAGAGATCTCGGTTCCATGCGGGGATGGATCGCTCAACACCGTCCCACTGATAGAACGACTGATCCGGAGAAGTGACACAACCCTCTTCAAGCCCGATGAGCGCGTTCACGATCTTGAATGTAGAGCAAGGAGGAAGTCGCATGTCGGCAACGTCTGGATTGTACGTCCTTGCTTGACTGGATGCGCAGTCGATCAAAACGAATGCACCGTCGAGATCGCCAAACGCATCTTTCGCCGTCGATAACGAATATTGCGGGGTGTGGCATGAGGTTGTGATGGTTGCCAGCAGTATCGCGCAAAACAGATGTGAGGGCGAATAGTTATTCATTTTTCTCTGCCGAACAGTGTTATTAGCCTTACTTCAGTTTTTTAACGGGTTAAATTAGTGATGGCGCGAATGTAAAGTGGCGTTTTGAGAGATGCAATTTTAAAATGCCTTATTATTAATTCTTTACATAACATTTCTTATTTTTATCTTGCCGGCGAAGTAGGCTTTATGCAGGTTTGAAGTAGGCTTTATGCGGTGCAGCAAAATCAATGGGTGGTTTTGCCGCATAAAGCCTACTTCAAAGGAGAAGTCATGGATGGCAGACCGGTTGTTTTCGAGAACTGGGAGCCGGTGCTGCAGGCCGAAGTTCCGCCGGACTGTCAGTCGGCCTGGCGCACAGCCATTGTTAAGTTCAGGTATTGGCTGCGCGAGACAGGAAAGGCTCCGGTTGATACATCATTCAAGGAGCATCTGGAGTGGAAAAAATCGTATCTTCAGCCCGAGGAGTTCGCCGTTCGCCGCGCGGCATTGCGGTGGTATTACAAAGAAGGCCGCAGGCGGATGCAGGCTACTGAAGCCGTCCGCAATCCGGCGAAACAGCAAGTGGTTTCGAAAAAACCTTTGTCCGAGCCGGTGGAACCAAAAAACCACGATGGTTTTCGGACTTATGATATGAACGACGTACCCACGGCCGGCGCGGCCGACTTGGGCGGGCCACCGTGGGAAAGAGCTCTGGTTCGCTGTATCAGGGAGAAGCATCTGGCGTGGAAGAGCGAAAAAACCTACCGGGGCTGGTGTCGGCGTTTTATCAGCACCTGCGGCGATAAGCCGGTTGAACAGCTGGATCACGATGATGTGCGTAAATGGCTTTCGGATTTAGCCGTGAAAGGGCGCATTTCTGTCGCCACGCAGAGTCAGGCGCTGAATGCCGTGGTTTTTCTGTTTCGGGAAGTTCTGAAACGCGATCCGGGAGATTTCAGCGATTTTGCCAGAGCGCGGAGGGGTCGACAGGTACCGACGGTGCTGACTCAGGCGGAGTGTAAACGGCTGTTCGATGAATTATCGGGAACCTATAAGCTGATGGCAGAGCTGATGTATGCGTCCGGGTTGCGGCTTACAGAGCTGCTGCGTCTTCGCATCAAAGATGTGGATTTGGAACGGCTGCAACTGTCGGTCCAGTTCGGTAAAGGGAATAAGAGCCGACTGACTATGATTTCGCCTAAACTGGAACCCGCTTTACGGGAGCACCGCGAACGGGTACGGGAACTGTATGCCAAAGACCGGGCTGCACTGCTGCCGGGGGTGGAACTACCCGAGGCGCTGGAAAGGAAGTGGCCAAAAGCAGGCGAGAAATTTATCTGGTTCTGGTTTTTTCCGTCGCGCAATCTGATGCGGGATCACCGTAGCGGAATCATTCGTCGTCATCATGTGCTGGATGTGACATTTCAAAAGGCGATTCGCGCGGCGGCGGAAAAAGCGCAGTTTGACAAGCGCGTTTCTCCGCACACTCTTCGACACAGCTTTGCCACCCATCTGTTGGCTGGCGGCACAGGCATTCGTGATGTTCAGGATTTGCTTGGCCATGCGGATATTTCGACCACGCAAATCTATTTGCACACGGCAAAACAGACCGGTGTTGGAATACGAAGCCCGCTCGATACACTTTGAGTTTCTAGGACAGAAACCCGATCAGCGCACGATTTCGGTTCCGACGCCTTTGTCGGTGAAAAGTTCCAGCA
>JADYZA010000052.1 GCA_020853375.1 Verrucomicrobiota bacterium
CCCACGAATCACACGAATACTCACGAATTCAGATTCGCATTGTCTATTTTTTCTATTCGTACCAATTCGTGTGATTCGTGGGAAAAATCTCAAATTCTTTCCAGCTTGCGGTGGGCGGCCATGAGTTCGCCGGGATTAGTGAGTGCGGCCATAAGGGAGAGTTCGCCGCAGAGACCGGCGGCGGAGCAGATGAGCGCGAGGCGGCGGGCGTTAGCGCCCGGCTCGCGCGGTTCGCGGCAGCCGAGTTTCTGCATCACTTCTTCGACGAACGGAAGTCCTTTGCCGTTGCCGACGGTGCCGACGATCAGGTTGGGAATGGTGACGGAAAACCAGAGATCGCCGTTGCGGACTTCGGCCAGCGTGGTTCCCTGCGAACCTTCGATGATATTGGCGGCGTCCTGTCCGGTTGCGAGATAGAACGCCAGCAGCATGTTGGCGTAGTGCGCGTTGGCGGAACGCAGTCCGCCCGCCAGCATGGTGCCGATCAGGTTTTTGCGGATGTTGAGCTGGACGATTTTTTCCGGCGTGCTTTTCAAATATTTCTGAACCAGCTTTTCCGGAATGGTCAGTTCGGCGACGACATATTTGCCGCGGCCGAGGATGCCGTTGACGCCGGTGGCTTTTTTGTCGGAACAGTAGTTGCCGGAGATCGATTCGTATTTCAGCGCTGGGCAGAGTTCGAGGATGCGGTTCATCAGCGCTTCGCTGGCGAAGGTGACCATGTTATGGCCGGAAGCGTCGCCGGTGGTGAACTCAAAGCGGATGAAAAGCAGGTTGCCCGCGATCTGCGAATGCATATCGATCAGTTTGGCGAAACGGCTGGTTGTGGCGACGACGGTTCCGAACTTCGGAAACTCGGCTTTGATTTTTTCCAGGCATTGGAAAGCGACGATGGCGTCCGGCGCTTCGAATAGAACCGAGCGGCTCATCCGCTCGTCGATGACGACCGCTTTAATTCCGCCGGAAGCGGTAGCGACGCGCGCGCCGCGGTTGACGGAGGCGAACAGCGGCGTTTCGTAGGTCGCCAGCGGCAGTTCGGTTTCGACATCAATTTCCGGTCCGGTGATTTTGACCGGCCCGACCCACTGTAGCGGCACATTGGCAAATGACGTACTCATAGGCAGGGGTTTTAGCCTGTTTCCACACTCCGCAAAAGGATTTTCCAACCGGCTGAAGCTTTAAGCTTCGTCGAAGAGCCAGGTGGAGAGGTAGCGCTCGCCAGTGTCGCAAATGACGGTGACGATGAGCTTGCCTGCGTTCTCAGGCCGTTTGGCCAGTTCAAGCGCGGCCCAGACGTTTGCTCCGGCGGAAATTCCGCAAAGAATGCCTTCTTCTTTGGCGAGGCGACGGGCAATAGAACCGGCATTGGCGGCCGTGATCTGTATGACTTCGTCAACCAGTTTGGTGTCGAGGTTGGTCGGAATAAAGCCCGCGCCGATTCCCTGGATTTTATGCGACCCGGCTTTCCCTCCGGAAATCACCGGAGAATCGGACGGTTCAACCGCCACGACTTTGACGGACGGTTTGCGCTTTTTCAGCGCGCTTCCTACGCCAGTCAGCGTTCCACCGGTTCCAACGCCGGCAACAAACATATCCACACTGCCATCCGTGTCGTCCCAAATCTCGACGGCGGTCGTCTGGCGGTGAATTTCAGGATTGGATGGATTATCAAACTGCTGCGGCATATAGGCATTCGGCAACGTTCTGACCAGCTCTTCGGCCTCTTTAATGGCTCCCGGCATACCTTCCGCGCCGGGAGTGAGAATCAGTTCCGCACCAAGCACAGCCAGCAGGCGGCGGCGCTCAATACTCATGGTTTCCGGCATGGTGAGAATCAGTTTATATCCTTTGGCGGCGGCGGCGAAAGCCAGCGCGATGCCGGTGTTTCCGCTGGTGGGCTCAACAATCGTCGCGCCCGGCTTGAGCAATCCGCTTTTTTCGGCGGCCTCTATCATTGCCACGCCGATACGGTCTTTGACACTTCCCAACGGATTACGGGACTCCATTTTCACGGCCACCGTGGCTTTGAGCCCTTTGGTGAGACTGTTCAACCGAATCAGCGGGGTGTGCCCGATCGTCTGCGTTACATTGTCGTAAATTTTCATCTCAAACCCTTTTGTCTAAATGGTGTAGCTGGCTGTCCGGTTTTTCAGAAGGTCTGCTTCCTGATCCATCATGTATTTCATGGTGATTTTGGAAAAGTAGACCGCCAAAAACGAGGATGCGCCTTCCCAAACCTTGCGAGTGACACAAATGGTTTTATCGCGGCCAAGACATTCGTTGCGGGCGCAATCCACCAAGGTCATGTCGCCTTCAGAAGCGCGCAAGACATCATAGACGGTGATTTTGGAGGTTTCTTTGGCGAGCTTGAAACCGCCTTTGACCCCACGCAACCCGACGACCAATCCTTCATTTTTTAAAGGAACAATGATCTGCTCGATGTAATCGGCGGAAATGCATTCTTCCTTGGCGATGACTTTTTTCGGCACCGGACCGTTCTTTTGATGACGGGCAATGCCCAACAGAATCCGTACAGCGTAACGCCCTTTGGTCGACATTTTCATACCTTCACTCCTCCAGTAAACTGACAAATGGTTATCAGATTTATAGGTTTTAGTGAATTCAGGCCTTCTGAGTCAACTTTAAAAACCTGACAGGCGTACCCGATATTCCGCACAAAGTGTTGCCATTCCTTACAGAATCGGGCAGAAAACGGCTGTCTTTTAAGGAATTATCATGAGCACTTTGAACACGAATTTCATCCATGACATCGTTGATGCCGATTTGGCTTCCGGCAAACACACCGAAATTGTCACCCGCTTTCCTCCCGAGCCGAACGGTTATCTGCATATCGGCCACGCCAAAGCCATTTGCCTGGATTTCGGCACCGCTCTTAAATATGGCGGACGTTGCCACCTGCGTTTCGACGACACCAACCCGACCGCCGAAGACACAGAATACGTCGAAGCGATCGAAAACGATGTTCGTTGGCTTGGCTTTGACTGGGGAAAACATCTCTACTGGGCATCGGACTATTTCGACCGGATGTATGAATGCGCCGTCGAGCTGATCAAGCTGGGTAAAGCCTATGTTTGCGATCTGAGCGTTGACGATTTCAAGGAATACCGCGGTGTGCCGCATCTGCCCGGCAAAGAACCCGCCGGACGCAACCGCTCTATCGCTGAAAATCTCGATCTCTTCGGACGGATGAAAAATGGCGAGTTCGCCGACGGAACGTATGTTCTGCGGGCAAAAATTGACATGAATTCGCCCAATCTTCACATGCGCGACCCGGCCATTTACCGCATTAAACATGCGCACCATCACAATACCGGCGACAAATGGTGCATCTACCCGATGTACGACTTCGCCCATTGTCTCGAAGACTCGATCGAAGGTGTCACCCACTCGCTCTGTACGCTTGAATTTGAAGTGCACCGCCCGCTCTACGACTGGATTCTCGGAACGCTCAAACTCTACCAGCCGCGCCAGTACGAATTTGCCCGCCTCAATCTCACCTACACCATCATGAGCAAACGAAAACTGCTCGAACTGGTGAAGGAAAACCTCGTCAACGGCTGGGACGACCCGCGTATGCCGACCATTTGCGGCATGCGCCGCCGCGGTTACACACCCGAATCCGTCCGCGCCTTCTGCACCGAAATCGGCATCACCAAAACAGAGAGCCTCACCGACGTCGCATTACTTGAATACCATGTCCGCAACGACCTCAACGAAATCGCGCCGCGCCGCATGGCCGTTCTTGATCCCCTGAAAGTTGTCATCACCAGCTATCCGGATGGCCGGAGCGAAGAATTCGAACTACCAAACCATCCCAACAAACCGGAAATGGGCGTGCGCACCGTTCCGTTCAGCCGTGAAATTTACATTGAACGCGAAGATTTTATGGAAGAACCCGCCAAAAAATTCTTCCGCCTTGCGCCCGGTACCGAAGTCCGCCTGCGCGGCGCCTATCTGGTGACTTGCACAAACGTCGTGAAAGACGGAACTGGCAATATCGTTGAACTGCATTGCACACACGATCCCGAATCCAAAGGCGGCAACGCGCCCGACGGAAGAAAAGTCAAAGGCACCATCCACTGGGTCTCCGCAACGCACGGCATTAAAGCCGAAGTGCGCCTCTACGACCGCCTCTTCACCAGCGAAAATCCCGCCGCCGAAGACGACGACTTCAAAAACCATCTCAATCCAGACTCACTGAACGTAATCACCGGAATCATCGAGCCGGGACTGGCGGCAGCGAAAGCGGGTGATAAATTTCAGTTCGAGCGTATCGGCTACTTCTGCGCTGACCTCGACACAGCCGCCAGTAAACCGGTCTTCAACCGCACCGTCGGCCTGCGAGAATCCTCGACCAAACAGGCATAAAAAACGCCCCGGAATTCCGAGGCGTTTTCAATATATCTTGGGAATTTCGAATTACGAACGACCATAGAATCGGCGAACTAGAGCGATCAACGTCGCGCCGCAACCGATCAATAGTGAACTCGCCGGTTCGGGAACAGCAGCAACCAGAGAACTGAGTGTTCCAGAACTAATCGTCAAGAGTCCCTGATCGGTCGAAACTCCATTAAATTGATTGAACTGGGCGCTACTGAACGAAGAGGCGGTGAAGCTCGAACGCCCGTCCCAAAAAGCGGTTCCGTTTATGCTAAGAATATTAGCGCTGGCGTTGTTTCCCGTCATCCGGATCGGAGCACATGAAAAATTGTCTGCATAACCGGACACAAAAACCCCGTGTTCTTGTGTAATATTAATCGGATTCGCAGTCCCTTCCAAAGTAAGCACGGAAACCGGATCTAAAAAAATCGGCTGGTTCTCCCCCCACGGCGCGGCATACAGCGTCGTATCATAGGTAATCGCCCATTCGAACATTTTGTCAGAGAACGAAATCCCGTTTAGGCTTCCGTTGCCGGTTCCACTAATTGTTAATGTGACTAAGTCCGCCTGCACCAGGGCACACAACATTATCCATACAGCAACTACCATTAACTTTTTTTGCTTCATGCTGCATTCCTCCGTTAAATTCCAAATGAACCCTACATTTTCCCGAAAAAGCGGCGGTA
>JADYZA010000053.1 GCA_020853375.1 Verrucomicrobiota bacterium
CCGTTCCAGACCTGATCGGCGGTAAATTTTCCGGGATGGCCGATGCCGTAGGTGAGAAAGCCGCTTTTGACACCGGCGTTATGCGCGACTTCAAGGTCGGTATGGTGGTCGCCGAGCATCCAGACGTTTTCCGTCAGCGCGCCGGATTCTTCTATCAGCGCAATAATGCCATCCGGCGCAGGTTTCAAATTTGGCACATCGCCCCCGCCGATGATGCGGAAAAAGAGATCGCCCACGCCGAGGTGGTTGAGAATTGCCCGCGACGGATTGCCCGGCTTATTGCTGAGTACCGCCAGCAAATGACCCGCCGCAATCAGCTTTTGCAGTCCGTCCTTCACGCCTGGATAAAGTGTGGTTTCGTCGAGCATGTGTTCGGCATAAAACTTTTTGTCGAGCGCCAGCGCCTCGTCGACATCGATATCCGCGCCTTGCAGCGATCGTTCGACCAGTACGCGAATGCCATCGCCGATAAAGCCCTCAATCGTTTCCATGCTGAGCGGCGGCAGACTGTAATGCGCCCGCATCAGGTTGATGCCGGTCGCCAGATCGGCCCGCGAATCGGCCAGCGTTCCGTCGAGATCAAAAATGAGGAGTTGTTTTTTCATCAGCCTCGCGCGGTTCCGTTTTTGTAGAAAGGCAGTTCGACCACTTTGGCGGGGAAAAGTTTTCCGCGGATTTCGACATCCAGAATGGTGCCGGTAGTGGCGTGATCGGCTTTGACAAAGGCGAGCGCGACGGCTTTTCCAAGGCTTGGAGAAACAGAACCGCTGGTGACGCTCCCTATTTCCAATCCTTGGAAAACCACTTTGTCGAGAGAACGGGCGGCGCGTTTGCTGTCGAATTCCAGCGCGACCAGAAATTCCGGCGGGTTCGCGAGGTCGCGGCGGACAGCGGCTTCGCCGATGAATCCGCCTTCCTTGCGGATGAATCCGCCACGGCTGGTGGCGACCGGTGTTCGGTCGAGCGAAAGTTCATGGCCGTAAAGCGAGTAGCCCATTTCGAGCCGGAGCGTGTCGCGCGCGCCGAGGCCGACCGGTTTGATGTTCGGGTTGGCGAGCAATGTGCGCCAGATCCGGACGGCATCTTTCGTCGGAAAATAGAGTTCATAACCCCAATCGCCGGTGTACCCGGTGCGGCTGACGAGCATTTCGGTTTCCAAGCATTGGAACGGTTCGGCTTTGAAATATCCAAGCTCCGGAAGTTTTTTGCCGATAACCGCTTCGATTTCGACGCGCGAGGTCGGCCCCTGCACGTCGAGTTTGGCCATGCCGTCGGAAAGATCGGTGAAAACGGTTTGCGGTGAAAGGTGCTGGCGGATCCATGCCGAGTCGCCTTCGAGCGTGGCGGCGTTGACGACGAGCATGTAGCGCTCTTCGCCAAGGCGGTAACAGGTGAGATCGTCGATGACGCCGCCCTGCTCGTTGAGCATGAAGCCGTAACGGCACTGGCCAACGGTCAGCGTGGAGACTTTCATGGTCAGCAGACGCTCGAGATCAGCGACGGCGGTTTGGCCATTCAGCTCAAACTCGCCCATATGGCAGATATCGAACAGTCCGGTTTTGGTGCGGGTGTGTTCATGTTCGGCAAGAATCCCTTCGTACTGGATCGGCATATCCCAGCCGCCGAATTCAGCCATGCGAGCGCCCAGGGCAATGTGTTCTTTATGAAGCGGTGTCGTTTTCAAAACTGCTTTAACTCCTTCCATGTGTATCGCGGAACGCCTTCAACCGATCGTCCAGTTCCATTTTCAATCATCACCACCGGACAACCAGCCGCCTGCGCGGCCGCGACCCCGGCGGGGCTATCCTCAAAAACCATCACATCGTCCGGCGCAAGCTTTAGATTCTTCAGCGTCGTTTCATACATCTCAGGATCCGGCTTGCGGTGCGTCACGTCATCAGCCGTAATCACCGATTCAAATAGATCGATCAGTTTGGCGCCGACCAGCGCCTGCTTAACAAATAACCGCTGGGAATTCGTGGCCAAAGCCATACGCATCTGTTTCCGCCATTTGTGGATAAAAACATCGGCGTCAGAAAATACCTCCACTTGGAAATGCCGATCCAGATAGCGCCGTTTCTGATCCAGAACATCCGCAAGATTCAGCTTCAGCCCGTGCCGGGCGGATAGAAGCGGAGTGATTGCACCGCTGTGAGACTCAAAAAACTCGCGCCGCTCATCCGGAGTCAACCGGTAGCCGCTCAGCGTTTCGATGGCGTAGGCAAAACCGTCGGCGTGATACTTCTCGGAATTGATCAATGTCCCGTCCAAATCGAAAATGAAGGCTTTATATTCGTCCAAGTAGGTTTTCATAAGGGCGTTTAATTTCCAGTATAAAACTTCCGCTGGAAAGAAACTTTTGAGAGATTGTTTCCGATGTTCGGAAAAACCTCCAAGCGAAACTTCTTTATCGGTGCTCTGGCGCTCTTGACGGTTGGCTCCATGGCGCTGTTTTACAACCTTTACGAGCCGTGGATTCCGGTCGGAAAGGAACTGATTCCGGACGGCGGGTTCAACACTGCGGCGGCCACCAATGTCTGGAGCGGATGGAATGAGCGTACCCGGCTGGTTGCGGACGGAGGCTTCGACGGATCGCCGGGCGTCGTATTAACGACTTCGCCGGGACAAAATGGGATCCTACGCTTCACGATATATAACCTGACAAACATCCCCGCTTTCCGTGTCTCCATGCGGGCTAAGGCGCAGGGCGTTGTCCGGGGTAAAGAAGGACATCACGTTCCGCGCGCCATTTTTTTCTTCCACGACACCAATGCAAAAAGCCTGTACAGCTTGCATCATGGCGTGATGGACATCACCCGAGATGCCGACTGGCAGTATTACAAAGATTTCTTTCCGGTTCCCCAGAATGCCGCAAACGCCCGCCTGCATATTCAAAACCTCGGGGCCGCCGGAATCATGCAGATTGACGATGTCTCGGTGATTCCGGTCCGCGAACGGCTCTCCGCCCCGTGGTGGAAAATGTTTTTCGGCACCTTATGGACGATTTCGTTCAGCCTTTGCCTGTTCGCCCTGCGGCCTTGGGCTCGCCGCTATGGACTGATGATTACGGCAACCTTGGCGCTGATCATGACCGGCATTATTCTTCCCGGGAAATTTCTGGATGATTCCATCGTGAAATCAATCCGTGTCATCAAAGATCTGGATGAGAAACGTGTTGCACCCGCATCTCCAGTTCAAGTGGAAAAAGCGGTGCCGGAGCAACCCGTCAGACCTAAACCGCTCAAACCGAAAGATGAGCCGATACTGTCCGGAACCGGAGTCGAGCGGACGCATGTCATGGGTCACTTCGTTCTCTTCAGTCTGCTGGCATTTCTCTCGGCGCTGTCGTGGGTTCCCTCGCCACCTTCACTGAAACGAATCGTCGCCGTATGCAGCGGACTGATCTTTTTCGCCGCAGCAACCGAAGTGCTCCAATTTATTCCGGCCGGACGATCGGCCGGGTTAAGCGATCTGCAAATTGACATCGTCGGCATGACCGGCGCGGTGATGGCGGTGTTTATCCTGCGCAGTTTCCAGCGCCTTACGCTCCGTGATTAACGTTGATCGAAGCTGATCACGCCGTTATCCTGTCCCGCTTCATTATGAATAAATTCAAACTCATCCGGGAACAGTTCGTCAGGGAATTCAACGGCACGGTTAAGGAATACCGCCATGAACCGACCGGAGCGGAAGTTATTTCGGTCGAGAACACGCACAACAACAAAGTATTCGGCATCACTTTTCGCACGCCGCCGTCCGATTCCACGGGGGTCGCGCATATCCTGGAACACACCGTTCTTTGCGGGTCGCGCAAATATCCGCTGAAAGATCCCTTCGTCCAGCTTCTGAAAGGCTCCCTGCAAACCTTTCTGAACGCCATGACCTATCCCGACAAAACGGTCTATCCGGTCGCCAGCCAGAACGAGCAGGATTTCTACAACCTCGTCGACGTTTATCTAGACGCCGTTTTTTTTCCGCGCATTACACCCGATTTTTTCCAGCAGGAAGGCTGGCATTACGAACTCGAAAACCTCGATGCCCCGCTCACCTGCAAAGGCGTTGTGTACAACGAAATGAAAGGCGCCTATTCCTCGCCGGACAACCTTCTGCTCGAACGTTCCCAGCAGGCTCTTTTTCCCGACACCACGTACGGACTCGACTCCGGCGGAAGCCCGGCAAAAATCCCGACGCTGACCTATTCGGATTTCCGGAAATTCCACGAGACTCATTATCATCCTTCCAACGCCCGCATTTTCTTTTATGGCAACGATAATCCCGAACACCGCCTGAAAATCCTCGGCGAATACCTCGACCGTTTCCAACCTTTGGAAAATCCGCCCGATTCTTCCGTTCCGCTGCAAAAGCCGTTCGACAAACCGGTGCTGGTTGAAGAAACCTACGCCGTCAGCGAAGGGGAAACCCACGCTTTCACTACCGTAAACTGGGCCATTCCCGATGGAATCCTTCATTTCGCCCTTATCATCCTCGACCAGATTCTCACCGGAAACTCCGGTTCGCCACTGCGTAAAGCGCTGATTGAATCCGGCCTTGGTGAGGATATCGCCGGGTTCGGGCTCGAAACCAATCTGCGCCAGCCCGCCTGGTCTATCGGCATGAAAGGCGTCGAGATTCCAAACCTTGGAAAAGTTGAAGAACTGATCTTCCAATCTCTGGAAAAACTCGCCCGCGACGGCATTGACCGCGGAGAGATCGAGGCAGCTATGAACTCGTTCGAGTTCGATTTGCGCGAAAACAACCACGGTAGTTTTCCGCAGGGGCTTTCCGTCATGCTCAACATGCTTGAAACATGGCTCTATGGCTGGGATCCGCTCGGCCTCGCCGCTTACGAACATCCGCTGGCGGAACTCAAAAATAAGCTGTCCGCCGATCCTCGCTATTTCGAAACGCTAATCGAAAACATTCTGCTCAAAAACACCCATCGCGCCACCGTCCGGCTCATTCCGGACACGGATAAGGCGGCCCGCGACGAGGCGGACGAAAAAGCACGCATGAAGGCCGTCCGCGACGCGATGAGTTCCGAAGAGCTGGCCCGCACTGTGGCGGCCACCGCAAGCTTGCTTTCCATGCAACAGACACCGGATACGCACGAAGCCATCAAAACGCTGCCCCTGCTCAAACGCGCCGATCTGGATAAAAAAATCCGCACCATTCCGCGGGCCGTCGAACCGCGCGATAACGCCACGGTCCTTTTCCACGAAATTTTCACCGGCGGCATCGTTTATGTGGACATCGGTTTCAATCTTCACGCCGTCACCGCCGAAGACCTGCCATGGGTTTCGCTCCTCGGCAGTATGCTTCTCGAAATGGGCACGCAGAAAGAGGATTTCGGCTCGCTCGCCCGGCGCATCGCGCAGAAAACCGGTGGTATTCACACCTGCCCTTTCCTCGCCGCGCTGGAAGGTTCTCCGGAAAGTGCCGCGCATCTTTTCCTGCGCGGAAAATGTATGAGCGGGCAGACCGGCGACCTCTTTGATCTGCTGCACGACATTCTTTTCACGCCGGCTTTTAACAACCGGAAACGCTTCAGAGAAATTCTGCTGGAACAGAAAGCCGAAATGGAAGGTTCGCTTGTTCCCAGCGGACATTCCGCCGTCATGTCCCGGTTGAAAGCCCATTACCACGAAGCCCATCGCGCGGGCGAAGCGCTAAGCGGAATCGATGCGCTGTTTTTCCACCGCGCCATGCAGAAGAAAATGAAAGAAGACTGGCCCGGCACGGTCGCACGACTCGAAAGTATTCTGCAAAAACTCCTCGCCGGTGGACTGATCGTCAATATCACCGCCGACGGCAAAGACCGCGTGCCGGCTATCCAATCGTTGGAAAAATTCCTCATCCATTTTCCAAAGACCGGAAGCCATCCGTCCAATGTCTGGAAATTTCAGGAAACGCAACCGCAGTCTGAAGCTCTACTGATTTCATCGAGCGTCAACTACGTCGGCCGCGCCATTAACCTGTTCGACAACGGCTATAAAATGGATGGCTCGGCACTCGTCATCACCAAATACCTGCGCACCGCCTGGCTCTGGGAAAAAATCCGTGTGCAAGGCGGAGCGTACGGTGCCAGCTGCGGGTTTGATCCAAACTGCGGCGTACTCGCCTTTGCCTCATACCGCGACCCAAACCTCGCCGAAACGCTTGCGGCCTACGGGCAAACCGCTGAATTCCTGAAAAACCTTCAACTGGATGAAGACGAACTGACCCGCGCGCTGATCGGCGCTATTGGCGGAATCGACAGCTATCTGTTGCCCGATGCCAAAGGGTATGCCGATATGGTTCGTTATCTGACCGGGCAGACCGACGAAAAGCGGCAGAAACTGCGCGAGGAACTTCTCTCGACAACCGCCAAGGATTTCAAGGAATTCGCCGACTTCCTGAGTATGGAAAAGGCCGTCACCTCCGTCCTCAGCGCATCGGACGTCATCCGGAAGTGCGGCATCGCCTTCCAAAGCACCATCAAGGTGCTCTGAGAAATGATGAGTGTTAAGCGATAAAGGCAGGAATAATTCCGCCTCGTTTATCATTCAGAATTAATCGCTTATAGTTCTCTTCAAAGCCCAACGGCTTTACGAAGCTTTTCCAAAGACCAACACGTGCGTCACGCTCTTTCTTTTGGTTTGTTCAGAAGTAGCGGGATGATGCAACTCATTGTAAACAGCGCACACCCTAGGAAGTAAATGTGGTAATGATTAAACACACTTCCGAAAAGTAAAATTTTCCAGCCGCGTATGTGCTGCATGATAAATCCTCCAAGCAGGGTTATCAGAATACTGCCGAATCCAATAGCAATACGGGCAAATGAAAAATACGTCGAACGCCCTTTCTGCGGAATCACTTCTATCCCGTAATTATTGCCGAGCATCGAGTGCGTTTGCCCGGCAACTCCGTTGAATACCTGATATATAATAATGGCAACCAGTCCCCACCAGGCTGAGACCACCCACAACAACATGGCTGCAGAGACGATACAGGAAATGATTATCAGCGGCTTGCGCGAGCCGATTTTATCAGACATTTTTCCTATCAAGAAAAGCATTACGATCGATACTGAAAGCGACAGCCCCCATACCAGTGCGATTCGCCCCACGGCCATGCCTAAACAGTCAATCATGTATGCCGTTATAAAACCCGAGAACGCCGCCCGCCCGCCCGACCATGCAAAATAAAACCAGATATATCTCCACAACGACCGATCAAAGTAATTTATCCGCTCCGGATCATCCTTCTTGCCAAAAAATGCCACCGTCATAGGCTTTCGCTCAATAACGGTGGACATCAGCCAAATGGCAATGGCGTGGGAAATCGCTATGAACGAAAAAATGGCGGAATATGCAAAAAAACTTGGCCTCTTTTCAACAATCTGTGAAAACACAATAAGAAATACAACTCCCCCTGCAACGCAGAGAATATACTTAAAGCTAGTGAACCAGCCTAGCAACGGACGTGCTACGAGATCGCCGATCCAGTTTGTCTCCACATTGCTTTGCACCCCTGTGGCGGCGGAAAATCCAGCCACAAATAAAATGTAGAGAATCAGGCAGATGCTCGTCACGGCAGGGTATAGTGCGACGGTTAACAGGGTCAGCGTTAGAAGAGCCCCGAAGAGAACGCCTCCAAACAAAGCAACTGTCATTGCTTTTTTGTTGGAGTTGAATAAATGCAATAATACAGAGCCAAGCCATTGCATCAACGACCCCGCCTGAGTACACACGGCCGAAAGAACTCCAAGAGCCACGTCTCCGCCACCTAGAGCCCGAACTACTATTGTGTGAATAGGAACAAAAGCGTTGCCCTCGCTTTGATACAGGATAGAGGCTACGCCGAACTTGAGGCGGTCACGGCTCAACACATTTTTATCTGCGATCTGATTGTTGTTATTCATCTGATCCAGTCACCTCGGTCTTATTGATTCTCTCGAACTTAAATCCCCAAAAGACCTCTTTTTCGTGCAGTGAAGCTGCAAAACCGCATTCGTCTGGATTGGCCTAAACCCAGTCACACTGTGTGTCGGTCTATTTCTTACCAAGCGCCGTTACTCTAAAATTATCTAACGGTCAGAGCTTTCCCAGTCCAACAGTCTGCCGAAGCAATTCGACTTCCGAGGGTGCCAGCTCGCGGTGTTCGCCGGTGCGAAGCTTTTCCAGACGGAGCGGGCCGACCGATACGCGCAGAAGGCGGACCACTTTGCATTCAAGAACTTCCATCATCCGGCGAATGTGGCGATTGCGCCCTTCGCCAAGTGTCAGCGTATAACCGGGCTGGCTGGCAATCGTACGGCGCAAGGGTTCAACCCGTAGAGCTTTCAGTTTTTCGCCCCGGCAGTTCAGTCCGGCGAGCATCCGGCTGATCTCATCCGGCGTCAGTTCGCGGTCGATCCAGACCTGATATTTTTTCTCAATATGGTGGCGCGGGTGCATCAACCGATGAGCTAAATCGCCGTCATTGGTAATCAGAATCAATCCTTCGCTCATCACGTCGAGACGACCAACTGTATAAACGCGGCCGGCCACTCCGGAAACCATGTCCAGCACCCGTTCGCGACCTTCGGGGTCGTCAGAGGTGCAGATCACACCCACGGGCTTGTTGAGCATAATCCAAACCTTGTGATCCAAAACAACCGGCTTGCCGTCACAGGTGACCCTTTGAACCGCCGGATCAACTTTGGTGCCGAGCTCCGTAACCGTCACACCGTCAACCGTGACCATCCCGTCAGTAATAAGCTTTTCACAAGCGCGGCGGCTTGCCACCCCGCACTCCGCCAGATATTTCTGAAGTCGAATCATTTTTTTCTCTTCACAAAAAAAGCCCCGGCGGTTTACCGGGGCCCTACTGAAAATAAGGTCAACTGGCTTACTCCGCAGGCTTGGTTTTCACCAGACCGAAACCGCGATCGCCGTCTTTCCATCTACCTTCGGCCTTGAGCAGATCCACACGCTCAAAACGCTTGAGAACGTTGCGGCGAATCATAATTTTGCTGGCGGACTTCAAACTGGAATGCATTGTCATGGTTCTTCTCCTAAAAATATTTTTCCTAAATGAGCGGCACAGAGTACCGTTTCCAGAGCGGTTGTCAAACTCTCATCTTATGTAACAAGCCCTATTTTAGACGCACCAGCAACATCCTTCGGAATCAACGGATTAACCTCTATAACAGCCACAAAAGACGCGAATCTGCCCGCTTTTTGTGTGGAAAAATCAATTCTCAGAAACTAGACTCCCCCGACTTGTGAATGTGAATTGAATAACCTTCGGATAAAAATAAAAGCAGGAGACACTAAGCGCATGATCAACAAACCCCGTGTTACACCGAGCCAAATTGTAGTCTTTATCACCACATTGCTAGCCTCATCACTTCTCCTTGCAGACGGTTTTCGAAATCCGCCGGAGGGTGCGCGCGCTGTAGGCGCATTCGGTGGACATCGCGCCTTCGCGGACGATGCCAACGCCAATATCCATAACTCCGCCAACCTCGTTGACCTTGAACAGCCAATGGTTCAGTACAACACGACGTTCGGATACGGACGAACAACATTTGACCGCCCCGGCGTATCCGAGAAGACAGGAAATCCTTTCTTCGCCATTCCGGGTTTTTCCGCAGCCATTCCTTCCAAAGATGGGAAGTATGCGGCGGGGCTTTCTCTTTATGTGCCCTACGGACGTTCCGTGGAGTGGAAAGATAACGGCTACTTTGCCGCCAACGGAATGTCATATGCGGGCAGTATGACGGTTGCCGATCTCACCCCGAACTTCGCAATGCGCCTTTGTGATTCACTGTCTATCGGGATCGGCGCGGACCTTTATTATGGCGCAGTCAAGCAATGGACCTACGTTGGCCCCGGCGTGAAATCAAAACTGGTAGCGGACGGACAAGCCATTGGCTGGAATGCCGCAATGACTTGGAAAATGACCGAGAAACAACGCCTGACAGCCACCTATCGGTCTCCCTTCAAAATAAAATATACCGGTAACGATTACATTACCGGCGGAACAAAAAGTGATGTTGACGCAACGATTGAGTATCCAACGATCGTCGGTCTGGCCTACGGGATTCAACTGACCGACACACTGCGTGCCGAAGTCAACGGAGAGTGGCTCGATTTTTCTCAGTATGAGTCATTGACCATCCATGATCCGGCGATTGCATGGCCGGTAAGCCAGCAACGCCTAAAAGACACTTGGACCGCCGGCACGGGTCTAGCTTGGAATTTTAAGCCGAAATGGACACTTCGGTCTGGTTTTATGTACCTCAAGAACCCCACACCGAACGATACCTACGGGCCGCTCAGTCCAGATGAGGATCAAGGAGTCCTCTCTCTCGGTCTTGGTTATGAAATAGAAAATCATTCGATCGATGTTGGATATGCCTACGGACTATTTAACGGACGGACTGTCAGCGGAAACCAGTACCCCGCTTGTAATGGAAATTACGATTATAATGTTCACCTGCTCAGCCTTTCCTATGGCTACAAGTTCTAGAGGTAACCCCCATGACAAAAGACAACTTACTTGTAATTGACGATGAACTCGGCCCGCGCGAAAGCCTTCGCTTTCTTTTCAAAAGCATCTACAACGTCACCTGTGTCGATTCTGTTGATAAAGCGGTGGAAGAACTCAAAAAATCGGCCCCAGACTGCATCATCACAGACATTAAAATGCCGGGGAAAACCGGCATTCAAGGGCTCAAAGAAATCCGCGCCATCGATCCGCAGGTTTCCATTATTATGCTCACAGGCTTCGGCTCGCTCGAAACCGCGCAGGAAGCCATCCGTCACGGCGCCACCGACTACCTTAAAAAGCCCTTTGATACGGACGAACTCCGCGAAGTGGTCGCCGGTTACATTCAGCGAACAAAAATAAACCGGAAGCGGGTTGCCGCCACCGACCATCTGGAAAATCTGACCACCCAGCTTCAGGAACAGCTCAACGCTAAAGAAAAGCTGGCCTCACTCGGAGAGGAATCCTCCGAATTTGTGCA
>JADYZA010000054.1 GCA_020853375.1 Verrucomicrobiota bacterium
AGCTGATCGAGCGGACGGAACTTCCCGACCTCGGTTAGGTTCAGCGTTTTTTCGACTCCTGAATGGTCTGCATGATTTCACGAACCCAGAGACATTCGCATTCGAGCGGGCAGGAATCGAGGCTGCCCGCCCGCACACAGAGCTCCGGACAGCATTCCGGCTGTTCGCCACGGGATGCAAGGATTGGACGTGTGCTCAGCGGGACAAACGCTTTGACTTCAATCGCAAGAGTTGTTCCGCACAGATCATGATCATGCGTGAAATAAAACAGTCCGCCCTTGAGGTCGGCGAAATTGACCTGATAACCCGTCAATTCAAGTTGTGGATCGCTCAGAAAAACTTCCAGCGTTTGCCAGACGGTTTTGCAATTCGGGCAGATTTTAAAAGGGTCAGTTTTCATGAATTGGCCTGACGAAAAAGGCGGCCATCAGGCCGCCCAGTGGAGGTTAATGTTTGACGGCAACCTGTTCGCCTTTGGCTTGTCCGATGGCTGATAGCAATTTACCGAACCACTTGACGTCGATATCAAACGGTTTGCCGCCTTTGATGCGCGGGAATTCAATGGCGCGCAATGTGTCGCCCTGATCTTCGTCTTCGCCGATCACGCCGCTGATACGCTTGAGCGCGCACTCAACCGCCTTATTAGCGCAACGCTTGATCAGTTTGAGGTCTTCCTTATTAGCGGCGGCGGCGCGGGCAAAATAGCCGCTCTTTTGCACCAGAACCTTTTCGGCTTTCAGCATATCGGCGAACTGCTTGCCGAACCATTTGCCGGGGTTAACGGCGTCGAGTTTGACATGACCGAACGCATCGCGCGGAACTTCTTCACCGGCGGCGGTCATCTGCGCGACGATGGCTTCCAAGCCTGCACCTTCGGAGATGAAGATATTCACACAGTCGTGTTCGTCCATGATCTTTTTCAGGCGTGAGGCTTCGACTTGAATGTCGATTGCCATTTCCGGAACGAAAATCGCATGAACGTCTTTACGCATTTTGCTCAAGCCAATGCCCGGAACAAAAGACATCTTGGCCAAGCGGTCGCGGTAAACCTGCGCCGTATAGGCTGTCAGCCAGCCGCAGTTGCGCCCCATGACTTCATGGATGATCAGCATGCGCGGATTGGCGTTATGTTCCGCCACCACGTTTTCAAAATATTTTGCGCCTTCTTCGGCGGCAGTCCATGCGCCGAGGCTTTGGCGGATCGGAAACACATCGTTATCGATCGTTTTAGGCAACCCGACCACCGTCAGATCGTAGTTATTATCCTTAAGGTAAGCGGCGAGGTCGGCCGCCGTGGTATTGGTGTCATCGCCGCCGATGGTGTGGAGCACGTCCACGCCGTCTTTCACCAGTTGCCGCGCGGCGACTTCCAGCGGATTTTCACCTTCTTTAACCAAACCGCGTTTTACGCAATCTTTGACGTTGGTCAGTTTCACGCGGCTGTTACCGATCGGACTGCCGCCGTGTTTATGCAGAATAGCCGCTTTGGCGCGGATGGCTGGCGTGACGGCGATGGATTCGCCGAGGAGTAGGCCTTTATAGCCGCTGGTGTAGCAGATGATTTTGATTTTCGGAGCGACCTTGCTGTATTGCTCGATCAGGCCGCCGATGGCGGAGGAGAGACAGGGGGCTAGGCCGCCGGCAGTTAGAATGGCAACTTTCTTCACATCCTTCATGGTACAAATCCTTTCAGTTCTCGGGTTTAAAAATAAGCGCACCATGATGGGAAGTTCGGCTTTCAAGGCAAGGCAAAAAAACGTTTCTAGTGGTTGACTTCACAGCCCCGCATCGCTTTAATGCGCCCTCGTTTCGCCGGAGGATATTCACGGAAGTGAGCGCCTTAATTTGAGAATCTCTGAAACGGCGGCCCGGATACGGGCTTAATCGGGCGAAACACAGGAACAGAAACCACAACGGAGAGAACGATGAAGTACAATGGACCGAAGATTAAGAAGTCGCGCCGTTTGGGCATTGCCCTTACGCCGAAAAGCGAAAAATACCTCGAACGCCGCCCGAATCCGCCGGGACAGCACGGCCCGTCAAAGCGCCGCAACAAACAGTCTGACTACGGCAAACAGCTCATCGAAAAGCAGCGTTTGCGCTACCAGTACAATCTGGCAGAACGTCAGTTGCACGGCTATTACGTCAAAGCTTCGCGCAAAATCGGCAACACCGCCGACATGATGCTCGCGCTGCTCGAAACCCGTCTCGATGTCGTTGTGCTTCGCGCCGGATTCGCCCGCTCCATCTATCAGGCCCGCCAGCTGGTCGGTCATGCCCACTTCCGCATCAACGGCAAGAAGGTCAATATTCCTTCCTACCAAGTGCGCATCGGCGATGTCATCACCGTCCGTGAAACGAGCCGCGAACTGGAACTCTTCCCAGCAGCCCAGCAGATTGCCACCACACCGGCGTATCTGACCGTGGACGACAAGCATTTGACCGCCACCCTGAGCCGCCTGCCGGAACACGGTGAAGTGCCGGTACAGTGCGAAGCCTCGCTGGTCGTCGAGTTCTACTCGCGCTAAACAAACCTTTTCCAAGGTTTGGAGAAAAAGCCCGCTGTTCATCAGCGGGCTTTTTGTTTACCGTTGAGTCATGTTGATTCGCGAAACAACTTTGACCGTCCTAGACTTCGAAACCACCGGTTCCGTTCCCGGTTTCGACACCGAACCGTGGCAGGTCGCAGCGGTCGTTCTAAAAAATGGGCGCGTCGATCCATCACAAACATTCGAGAGCCTCATTCGTGTCGACATCAACCGTCCGTTCAATGCCTACGCGCCGGGCAAACACCACAAACTGCGCGGAGAAATCGCCGCCGCCGATGAAGTTTCCAAAGTCTGGAAAGAGCTGGAAGGATGGACCACCGGAAAGCCGCTTGCCGCGCACAACGTCGCCACTGAAAAGAAATTCCTGAGACAGATGGCGCCAATGCACCATTTCGGACCGTGGATTGATACGCTGACACTGGCGCGGCAGGCGTGGCCGAAAGCACCGAGCCATAAACTCGAAGATTTAATCGCCGGACTGAAACTCGACGCCCGTGTCCGTGAACTCTGTCCACACGGCGAAGCCCACGATGCCCTCTACGACGCCGTCGCCTGCGCCGTCCTCCTTGAACATCTTCTCGCCCAGTCTGGCTGGGAAAAATTGACGATTGCCGATTGATGATTTTCGATTGGAGTTTCTAATCATGGGAATCGGCGCGGTCACGGTTCGGGAAAACTCACCGGAGCCTGCCCGCACCCACAGCAACTGTAGTCGCGTCCGGTGGGCGCGGTTTTAAAAAGCGAATGGAGAATGTGCAACTGGTCGCAAATTGCGACCGGTTATCACGGCGTTGGTTCTGAGCTGGTCACAAATTGTGACCAGCTCCTGCGATGCCGCCGGAATCGCCGCGCAAAAAGATCGGCTTTGATTTTTATCAGCAGGATGAATAGATGGTTTTCAATTACTACTTCATTGCTCCGCTTATCGGTCAAACTCAAGCCGCTGGCCGTGTGAGGCGATAACTTTCCTATTCTGCCAGGCGATTTGACCGGAGACGATGGTGGTGTCGACGGATGAGCGGAAGGTGATGCCTTCGAATGGTGACCAGCCGCATTTGTAGAGGATGTTGTTTTTGCTGACGGTTTGCGGGCGATTCAGATCAACCAGAACCAAGTCGGCCCAATATCCTTCGCGGATGAAGCCTCGGTCTTTGACGTTAAAGATGCGCGCCGGATTGTGGGCGATTTTGGCGGCGATGGTTTCCAAAGGCAGGATGCCGCTGTGAAAGTGTTCTAGAATTGCGGGCAGAGCGGACTGAATGACTGGCATGCCGGAGGGTGAAGTCCAGTAAGTTCCCTGTTTTTCCTGCAAGGTGTGCGGTGCATGGTCGGTGCCGATTGTATCCACTCGATCCGTCAAAAGACCACGGAGCAGGGCGGCGCGGTCGGAAGCCCGTTTGATAGCCGGGTTGCATTTCACCAGCGCGCCTTTGGTTTCGTAGGCGCTGCTGTCGAAGTGCAGGTAATGGACGGAGGCTTCGGCGGTGATTTTGCGGACGGTTTCGTCGCGCTCGATATAAAACTCATTTTCGCGCGGACTGCTGATACGGGCCACGCCGCCGTCAAAGAGTTCCAGTTCGCGAGCGGTGCTGACGTGCAGGATATGCAAACGGGTATCATGTTTTTGCGCCAGCTCGACGGCGAGTTTCGATGAACGGTAGCAGGCTTCTTCGCTGCGGATGTGCGGATGCGCGGCGAACGGGGTTTTGTCGCCGTAGCGCTCGCGGAAAATTTTCTCATGCTTTTTGATGATGCTTGGGTCTTCGCAGTGCGCGGTGAGATTGATTGGGCATTCGCGGAAAAGGTCTTCCAAGGTTTGGAAACGATCGACCAGCATGTCGCCGGTGGACGAGCCCATATAAACTTTGACCCCGCAGACGTTTTTCGGATCGACGGCTTTGATCTGGTCGAGGTTGCTGAGCGATGCGCCTAGGTAGAAGGAATAGTTGACGGCCATTTTCTGCGCGGCGATGGCGAACTTTTCTTCCAGCCGTTCGTTGGTCACGGTCGGCGGGCTGGTGTTGGGCATTTCCATGACGGAGGTGACGCCTCCGGCGGCGGCGGCGCGCGATTCGCTTTGCATGTCGCCTTTATGTGTCAGTCCCGGTTCACGGAAATGGACGTGGCAGTCGATCATGCCGGGCAGAAGCGCTTTGCCTTCTGCGTCGATGACTATGTTGGCCTCGGTGGAGATCGAACGGTCAATGCGGTCGATTCGTCCGTTGCGAATGAAAACGTCGGCTGGGCGAATTACACCATCACTGACAACATCGGCATTTTTGATCAGGATGCTTTGCATAGATTTTTCTTCCGGCAGAGGATGATTGCTGCGGCCAGAATCATAAAGGAGGAATAGAGCTGACCTTTGGTGATCCAGCCGAAATAGATGGTGCTGTCGGGCTCACGGAAACATTCGGAGGCGATCCGTGCGACGGCATAAATAACTAGGAAAGCGGCGCTTATGTTGCCTTCTCGTTTTCCCCAGGCTGTCCGGCGGATGAGCCAGAGAACTGCGAACAGAATGAGACCTTCGCCGAACGCTTCGTAAATCTGTGACGGATGGCGCGGCATTGGCATTGCATCTTCTGCCTGCGGAAAAATGACGGCCCACGGAACGTCGGTTGGGCGGCCCCAGAGTTCGCCGTTGATGAAGTTGGCGATGCGTCCGAAAAAGAGGCCGATTGGCGCGACGAGGGCTAGACCGTCGGTGATATTCCAAAAGGCGTATTTCTTTTTCCACGCCGTCCAGAGCACCACCAGAATCACGCCGAGCATTCCGCCATGGCTGGCCATGCCGCCTTCCCAGACGCGGAAAAGAAACAGCGGGTCATGGATGAAGATGTCCCATGCGTAAAGGAGAACGTAGCCGAGCCGTCCGCCGAGGAATACGCCGTAGATGGCGAGGTTGACGATGAAGGTGGAGAGGTCTTGCGGCGGCACGGCGAATTCACCGCGTTTGGACATTCGCAGTAAGAGCAGATAGCCGCCAAGAAAGCCGAGCATATAAGCCAGTCCGTACCAGCGGATGGCTAGCGGGCCCCAGATGTGGAAAATCACCGGATTGAGATTATGCACCCAGTAGTTCATGTCAGGCTGGAACCCCGCCAGTGGAGTTTTTGTCCGAGAACTGAAAAATAGCTGTAGCCGGGCAGGTGTAGGAACGTGACGGGTTTTTCGCTGCGGAGAATCCGGATTGAATCGCCTTCGCCGAGTTCCTCGACATCCTGTCCGTCGGCCGAAAGCAGTAACTTTTTATGCGCGTGTTGAACGGTGATTTCGATGCGGCTGTGATCGGGAAGAATAATCGGCCGGTTGCTGAGCGTATGCGGACAGATGACGCTGATGCCGAAAACGTCGGCGCACGGCTGGATGATCGGCCCGCCGGAGGCGAGAAAATGACCGGTACTTCCTGTCGGAGTTGTGATGACCATGCCGTCGCAGGTGAAGGCGGTGATCGGCTCGCCGTCCACGGCGAGCTCTAGAGTGACGATGCGGGACGAACCTCCGAAGCCGATGACGGCGTCGTTGAGTATCCGGTAGGTTTTCGCAGGCTTACCTTTACGTAGGAGGGTGCAGTCGGCGACCGTGCGGGCGTTTTGCTCGCAGACTCCGGATGCCAGCGCATCCAGAGCGTCTTCCATCTGATCCTCTCCGACGCTGGTGAGAAAACCGAGGCTGCCGAGGTTGATTCCAAGGATTGGAATGTTTGCTCCGTTCAGTAATTTTGCGCAGAACAAAACGGTTCCGTCACCGCCGAGCGCAAGCAACATATCGACCGTTCCGGCGAACTGATCGAATTCAAGAACTTTTGCCGAGGGCAGGCGCATGGAAGTCTGGCTGTCAGCAAACAGTTCGATACCGAGTTGTCCTGCTTTACGGACCAATCGGTCGAAGATGTCAGCGGCGTGCGGACGTTTAGGATTTGCAATCACACCGACTTTTTTCATACCTTCGGATTGTTGCCACAACCTGTCAGGGGAACAAGCACTTATTCAACGGGAATTGATCGGAATTTGAGCACGCATGAGCAGTAAAACCATTGTTACCGCCTGCGATCACAACTTTGTCTGGGGCACTTATCTGCTCCTGCTCTCCTTGCGCCGTCATGGCGTTCAAATTCCTGTACACGTTGTGACGCATAATCTCGGCGAGGTGGACTGCGCGCTATTGCATCAAATCGGCGGGGTCACTCTTTTCCAAACTTCGGAGGAGGCCAATCATCGTAACATTGTTTATCAAAAGACCGCCGCCATTCTGACTGCGGAAACCGATCTGGTGATGTGGATTGATTCTGACTGTATCGTTACCGGCAACATTACACCGCTGATCGAAGCGGTTGGGGAAGGGTTGCAGATTCGCATGCGACCCAGTACGGAGATCGCCTATCTGTTCAGAAAACGGTATGTCCGCGGCGAAAAAGCCGGAACCCTGCCGCGCAAAGTTCTCGATATCTGGCGCAAAGATGTTGGCGAGCGGCTGACTCCGGCGATCAACACCTCCTGCAACGCGCATTGTTTTACCGTGCATCGTAAATATCTTGATTTCATCCGCCGCTGGGATGCCCAGATCCGCCAAGTGATTTCGGATGAGGCTTCAACCGGCGTCGTGAACGACAGCAGCTTCGCCTATTTCCTGCTCGATGAGGCGGTAATGAGTTCCATGCTGGCCTTCTCAGGAGGGCCGCCGCCGATTAAACGCTACGCTTTGGAGGACGACCCATCCTGCGCGGTGGTTCATTTTGGCGGAAGTCCCAAACCTTGGAAACGCTGGCTGTTGCGCAACATGAAATATTTCGACGAACTCGTCGGACTGCTCGAATGGGCCTCCGGACAGGGCTGGCTGTTGCCCTCCACGCCCTGGTTTCTTGTGCGGAAAAACAAATCGTTATGCCGTATTCACGCGTTAGTTTTCGAGGCGCAGCGCCTGATTCGGCGTACCGTGTGCGGATTCAAAAAGAAAACCTATTGTTAAATTATGAAAACGAATGAACAAACTGCACCCGGTGTTCAAAACGAAGCATTCTTCGCCCGCGAAGCCGTTTCCGGCATTCCGTGGATGGTGGCCAGTAAGGCGGTTTTGTTTTTTGTCTATTTCGCCATTTCCGTTCTGGTGGTTCGTATTCTCGGCAGCACGCAGTATGGCATCTATACCATTTGCATGAACATCGCCGAGTGGGCGGGTGTTTTCTGCGGGCTGGGATTGGTCTCCTCATTGTTCCGTTTTGTGCCGGAACTCGTGGTGCAGCGAAACGCCGCCGGGCTGAAACGCCTGATCTGGAAATCGCTCTGGCTTCAGGCGGCGGCTACAGTTGCAATCACGCTAATACTGGTGCTCATGAAGCCGTGGTTCAACCGATGGTTCCATATCGATTTTGGTCCTTACCTGGTGCTGACCGGAGTGCTGATCGGCTTCAGCCTGCTCAAGGAAAATGTCTCCGCGGTGGAAACCTCGCTGTTCCGGACAAAGCATATTTCAATCCTCACATTCGCGCGTGGTGTTTTTTGGCTTGGTTTGATTGTTACCCTGTTGCGGACGATGCCGACTGTGGCTTCCGCTATCTGGACGCAAATTCTTTCCTATGCGCTCGTTTACATTGTCGGCGCGTGGCTGATGTTCCGCTACATCTACAGCTTTAACTGGCGCTCACCGCCGTATGGTATCGGCAGACTCCGCACAGCCAAATATTCCGCCGCCATCCTCAGCAATACGATTGTCCGGATGATGATGATGAAATACACCGAGGTGTTTTTCCTCGGCCTCACAGTCACGCCCGCCATAATCGGAGCGTATGACTTGGGTTATTCTCTGCCGCCGCTGGTTATCTTCTTTATTCCCGATTCGCTTCACATGCTTTTCACGTCCGGTTTTTCCGAAGCGTACAGCCGTGACCCGAACTGTCTCGGACGGCTCATCAAAGCCTATTATAAAATGACCATTCTTTTTATGGTACCTCTGGCCATCTTCGGTTTCTTTTTCGCTCCGGAGGCGGTGATTATGGTCTATGGCGACAATATGGCTCTTGCGGGAGTTATCGCTTC
>JADYZA010000055.1 GCA_020853375.1 Verrucomicrobiota bacterium
CCGTTTTTATGGCACCACTCGCGCAGGGCGGACGGCGGAAAGGCGGTCAGCGCCGGTTCGAGGAACGGAGCGACCGGCTCGTCGAAGTCGGCCAGCATTTCTTTTACGGGCAGGGCGGAGGTGATGTTGCAACGGTTGTTGCCGCACATCAGCAGTTTGCGTCCCGGCTTTGGACAGCGTTCGAGAATGATGGTGCGGATTCTACGTTCGCCCGCATTGACGCCAGCCATAAAGCCCGCCGCTCCGCCGCCGATGATGATCAGGTCTGTTGAGGTGTTGTTCATATTAAAATTCCAGCCCAGAATATCTGTAAGAGATGATCAAAATAATTAAGGACAGAATGATTTCCAAAATATTAGAAGATTTCTTTGTATAGAATTATTTTGTCCTTAATTATTCTGATCATTGTCTCTTTTTACTTCCGATTACTCCGTATAGGAGGCTTCGGCCAGTTTGGTGAGTTTTTTGAGTGCGGCGCCGGAGTCGATGGATTCGGCGGCGAGCTGAATTCCTTCTGGCGGAGTCTTGGCTTTTCCGCCCGCCATAATCGCAAATGCGGCGTTGAGCAGAACGATGTCGCGCTTCGGTCCTTTTTCTTTACCGGAGAGAACGGCGCGGACGATTTTGGCGTTTTCCGCCGGGTCACCGCCGATGATATCGGCAGTGCGGGCGGGAGCCAGTCCGAATCCGGCGGGCTGGACTTCGTAGGTTTCCAGTTTGCCTCGGCGGATTTCGGTGACGAGGCTGGTCGTTGTTGTCGTGATTTCGTCGAGTCCGTCATTGCCGCGGACGACAAACAGATGATTTGCACCGAGCTGGGCGCAGGCATCGGCGATGACCGGAACCAGTTCTTTCGAAAAAACGCCGAGCACGCCGTTTTTAACTCCAGCCGGATTGCAAAGCGGGCCGAGAATGTTGAAGAGGCTCCAGAAGCCGAGTTCCTTGCGCGGGCCGACGGCATATTTCATCGCCGGATGCAGAGTTGGCGCGAACAGGAAAGCGATGCCGAGTTTTCCGAGGCATTCTTCGGCTTTTTGCGGGCTGTACTGAAGGTTGATTCCAAGCTCTGAAAGCACGTTGGCGGCGCCGCACTTGCTGGAAACGCCGTAACTGCCGTGCTTGGCGACGGTGACGTCCGCTCCGGCGGTGACGAAGGCCGCGGCGGTGGAAATGTTGAAGGTGTGCGCGCCGTCGCCGCCGGTTCCGACGATATCCACGGCGTTCGGGTCGTCGCAGCGGATTTTGACCATATTTTTGCGCATCGCCTGCGCCGCACCGGCGATGATTTCCGGCGTTGCGCCGTGCATCCGGACGGCGGTGATAAATCCGCCGATCTGAGCGGGCGTCGCCTCGCCTTTCATGATCGTCATGATGGCCGAATACGCCCCGTCGCAGGTGAGGGTTTTGCCTTCTATCAGGGCTTGAATGGCATCTTTAATCATGGGGTACTTCCAGAGTGTCGGGTGACGGGTGACGGGTGTCGGGTGTCGAGGGACAGGGGGAGCGTGTCGGGTGTCGAGTGTGGGATGGAGCGTGTCGGGTGGCAGGGGGAGCGTGTCGGGTATCGCGAGGATTATCAGCTTTCAGGGTTTGGATGGTTTTTGTCAGCCGCGCGATGATGCGATCGGCAAGCTCAACCCGTTTATCAATAGTCTCTTGTGGAAGCCAGTGTTTCAGGCGTTTGTACCGTCCGAGTGTTTCGCGGGCCGACCCGCGTGAAATGTCGAGGAACCGGATGTATTCGGTGCGGCTAATCCGCCCGAATCCCTCATCGATATTCGCAGAAATAGAGTCGGCACTGCCGATCTGTTGACTGATCAGCCGGTAGCATTGGGGATCTTTCTGCAGGATCGCCATATCCTCCACGACTCGGTCGAAAAGCTCCAGGGCATCCTGGTAGGGCCCAAAATCTTCAACTCGGTTCCGGTTCATGGTTTTCCTTAATCCACGCGACACTATCGCCGGGATGTTCCACCCGACACCCGACATGCGACACTTTCTTCATGCGCGATTGACACCCTAATGGAGCAGGCCTACTCTGTCGAAATTATTTTGGGTTTCGAATCAGGAGAAAGCGGTTTCTTATGTCAATTTCACCATTTGCCTGTACCAGTCCCGACGACGAAAAAGCGATGCTCGCCTCAATCGGCGCGAAGACGTTCGACGATCTTTTCGCCCACATTCCGGCAGAGTTTCAATCGAATGATTTCAATCTGCCGGAAGGTCTTTCCGAAATGGAAATGATGCAGCAGATCCGCGCGGTTGCCCGGAAAAATTCGTCAGACCTCACCAACTTCTGCGGCGCCGGGTTTTACGACCACTTTATTCCCGCCGCCGTCAACTCGCTGACGTCGCGCGGCGAGTTTTTCACGGCTTACACGCCGTACCAGCCGGAAGCAGCTCAAGGCACCTTGCAGGCGATGTTTGAATACCAGACCGCCATCACGCGTCTGACGAACATGGAAGTCTCCAACGCGTCGCTCTACGACGGCGGTACCGCGCTGTTTGAAGGGATGATGATGGCGCTGCGCATCACGAAGCGCAACCGCGTGCTGGTTGA
>JADYZA010000056.1 GCA_020853375.1 Verrucomicrobiota bacterium
CTGGGCGCTAGTCCTTCAGAATGAGTTAGGGGTTTCGTCGGAAAACATTGCGGCTGTAGATGGAATTGTGCGGACTCTAGGCGAAAATAAAACCAATCAACTTTACGTGGAGGGAATTGCGGCAATTGATCAATTTTCTCTCAAAACGCTTTCGAGATTCGGTGACCTATCTCTACATAACCATTGCGACAGGTCAGTTGTTGCGGCTTGCGACGCATTGTTGGAACAATACAATGAGGTTCCGCTGATTAAAGAAGCCTTGGAAGCCCTGCGTAAACCGACTCAATAGATTCGGCATCGCTTGATATGACGGGTTCTTGTGGAGAAGGGTTGAATTCCGGCGCGTCCTGTCGGATAGTGCCCGTTCAAAAATCAGGGAGAAAACTATGGCGTATGATTTAACAGGTAAAGTTAAGGTCGTTAAGGAAGCTCAGACTTTTGGAGCGAAGGGTTTTACGAAGCGCGAGTTCGTGGTGACGGTGGAGGATGGTAAATATCCGCAGGATATCGCGTTGGAGTGTGTTCAGGATAAGGTCACGATGCTCGACGGACTGAAAGAGGGGCAACTGGTGACGGTGACGTTTGATATTCGTGGACGTGAGTATAACGGGCGCTATTTTAACAACCTGCAGGCTTGGCGTATCAAGGCTGAAGACGGCGGTGCCGAGGATGACCGTCCGCCAGTTCCGACGGATGCCGAAGCTCCCGGCGAGTTTGATGACGATATTCCGTTTTAATTGCGTTGCAACCAAACGGAATTTTGGCAGATTTCGGAGCGATTTTTCTCAGAAAGGATCTTAAGGATGAAAGTTGTATTGGCCTATTCAGGTGGTTTGGACACGACGGTGCTTTTAACCTGGCTTCAGGAGCAGTTTAACGCGGAAGTGATCTGCTACTGCTCAAATGTCGGGCAGGAGGAAGAGCTCGACGGGCTGGAAGCGAAAGCGCTAAAACATGGCGCGGTCAAATGCATCGTGGACGATGTATGTGAAGAGTTCGCGAAGGATTTTGTTTTCCCGATGATGCAAGCCAACGCTATCTACGAGGGAACCTATTTGCTGGGCACCTCGATTGCCCGCCCGCTGATCGCCAAACGGATGATGGATGTCGCCATCGCTGAAGGCGCGGAAGCCATTTGCCACGGTGCGACCGGCAAAGGCAACGATCAGGTTCGTTTTGAGCTGACCGCCTATTCGATGAAGCCCGATATCAAGATTATCGCTCCGTGGCGTATGCCGGAGATTTTCAAGTTTAAGGGCCGGCCGGACATGATCAAATATCTGGAGGAGAAGGGTATTCCTTGTCAGGTTTCCGCCAAGAAGCCGTACAGCACCGACCGCAACCTTTTGCACATTAGTTTTGAAGGTGGAATTCTGGAAGATCCTTGGAATGAGGCCGATGAGAACATGTGGTGCATGACCAAGCCGCTGAGTCAGGCTGCCGATAGGCCGGAGTATGTCGAAATCAGTTTCGAAAAAGGTATTCCGGTTTCGGTTAATGGCAAAAAGCTTTCGCCCGCCGCGCTTATTCGCAAGCTTAACGCCATCGGTTGCGAACACTCAATTGGCCGCATCGACATTGTTGAAAACCGTTTTACCGGCATGAAAGATCGCGGCATTTATGAAACTCCCGGCGGAACGATTATGCATCACGCACATCGCGCCATGGAATCGATCACCATGGACCGTGAAGTGATGCATTTGCGCGACTCTCTGATTCCGAAGTACGCCACGCTGGTTTACAACGGTTTCTGGTTCGCGCCGGAACGCGAAATGCTTCAGGCCGCGATCCTGGAAAGCCAGAAAATGGTCACCGGCGATGTGCGTGTTAAGCTATTCAAAGGCGGGGTGCACATCTGCGGGCGCCGTTCGCCATATTCGCTCTACGACTCGAAGGTTGTCAGCTTTGACGAAGCGGGCGGATACGACCAGACCGATGCGACTGGCTTTATTAAGCTGAATGCCCTGCGTTTGCGCGTCCGCGCCGCGATGCAGAAAAAATGTTAAGCCCTGTTTCCCCCTAACTTGTAAGCCTGTGGAATGTGTCGAGACGCCGGAGCGTTTTTTTTGAATAAATCCTATGGCACAGGGAGTCAAACGGTGGTACTTAAGCGGTTTGCAAACTGATGAAAGGCGCATGAGTATTCTGACGATCCGTTCCGCGAAACCGGCTGACCTGGCTGCAATTGAAGAGATTGAAAAGCGTTGTTTTTCCGCGATGCGAAGAAGTTCGCACCGCGCCCTTAAACACAGTTTGAAGAGCCCAACCCAAAGCGTTTGGGTAGCATCTGGCAGGATTGATGGGAAACCGCAGGTGGCTGGGGCGATGGTTTTGCATCATCACCGGCTTTCCATCCGTATTTATTCACTGGCGGTTTTACCGACTTTTCGCGGTAGCGGAGTGGGGCGACGACTGGTGAATCGGGCCATTAAGTTGGCCCACAAAACAGACCGCACTTCTATCACCTTGGAGGCTGACCGCCGCAACAAGGTTCTTACCGGCTGGTATGAGACGTTTGGTTTTCAAACGTACCGTGTTTTGAAAGATTATTATTCACCGGGCCGCCACGCTGTACGCATGATGCGCCTCATAGTAAAGCCTGCACTCAAAGGAGGGCGCGTTTGTGGCCGTTCGTAATTTGATTATTCTGAACAATCCGGCTCATTGGACCTTTGATATTGAAGAGGTCGAGGTCGTGTCGGCTAAGGCGTACCTGACCGAAAGCCGCTACGCGGAGCTGAAAAACGCGCGCATTTTTAATCTATGCCGGTCCTACCGCTACCAGTCGATTGGTTATTACGTTTCCCTTCTGGCCGCCGCCCGTGATCACCGCGCAATTCCGAGTGTGACTACCATGCAAGATTTTCGCTCCCAGACGATTGTCCGTACGATCGCTGAAGATGTTGACGAGGAGATTCAAAAGACATTCGCCAAGGTGACCGAGAAAGAAGTTTCTCTCTACATCTACTTCGGGCAGACGGTGCTTCCTGAAAACCGTTATGTCGGCCGAGCTCTCTACAACCTTTTCCAAGCGCCGCTACTAAAAATCAGTTTTGTGTTCACCAAGAAATGGCTGATACAGCAAATCACGCCGCTTTCACTCGGCAGTATTCCGGAAGCCGATCAGGAACATATTGCTGAATTTGCCAGAAACTATTTTTCGCGCAAACGGTTTCAGGATACACGAATCCAGCAGTACGCCTACGATCTGGCGATTCTGGTTAATCCAGAAGAAAAAAACGCTCCATCCTGCAAAAAGGCGCTGAAAAAATTTGAGGAAGCCGCTGATAAACTCAATGTGTATACCGAGTTTATCACCCGGGAAGATTACAGTAGTTTGAGTGAATTTGATGCGTTGTTTATTCGCGAAACAACGTCGGTTAATCATCACACTTACCGTTTTTCGCGTAAAGCCCACGCTGAAGGGCTTGTCGTTATTGACGACCCGTGGTCGATCATGCGCTGTGCGAACAAAGTTTATTTGGCTGAGCGGCTGGCTCAAGCCAAAGTGCCTGCTCCGCACACCGTCATCCTTCAAAAAGAAAGCCTGAAAAGCACTGCTGCGAGTCTGGGTATCACGTTCCCCTGTGTCTTGAAGCAGCCAGACAGCGCTTTCTCGAGAGGCGTTGTTAAAGCGGAGAACGAGGCCGATTTCCGAGACAAGCTGGAAGCTTTATTCGAAAAGTCCGATCTGATTATTGCTCAGGAGTTCATGAAATCGGACTTCGACTGGCGTGTCGGAATTTTAGATAGAAAGCCGCTTTTTGTCTGCAAGTACTATATGGCGCGCGGCCACTGGCAGATATGCAACTGGGCCGGTGATGCGAACAGCCGTTTCGGAAAAGCGGACACGATGAGAGTGGAGGATGCCCCTCCAGCTGTCGTGCAAACTGCGCTCAAAGCTGCCAATCTGATCGGTGACGGTCTTTACGGGGTGGATCTTAAAGAAATCAATGGAAAGATTGTCGTGATCGAAGTAAACGACAATCCAAGCATCGATGCCGGTGTTGAAGACCTCGTTCTCAAAGATGATCTCTATCTGACCATTATTCGCTCGATCATCAACCGCATCGACGGCCCTCGGAAATAGATCATTTCAAACAGTGGAACCCGGAGAAAAAAATGTCCGAAAAAAAATGTCCTTTGAATTGTGAACAGCTCGAAAAACTGACGGAAAAATTTCCGACGCCGTTTCATCTCTACGACGAAAAAGCCATTCGCGCCAATGCCCGCGCTCTGAAGGCTGCATTTGCGTGGAATCCCGGCTTCAAGGAGTATTTCGCGGTTAAAGCCACACCCAATCCGTATCTGATGAAACTGCTCAAAGCCGAGGGATTCGGCGCGGACTGCTCATCGCTTCCGGAGCTGATGCTGTCAGAAGCGATCGGACTTTCCGGAGAGGAAATCATTTTCACCTCGAATGACACGCCAGCGTATGAGTACGAGAAGGCGGTCAAGCTGGGTGCAATTATTAATCTCGACGATATCACGCATATTCAATTTCTCGAACAATGCGCCGGTCTTCCGGAGCTCGTTTGTTTCCGCTACAACCCAGGGCCGCTGAAGGGCGGAAACGCCATTATCGGCCACCCGGAAGAGGCTAAGTACGGGTTCACCCGGGCCCAGCTTTTTGAAGGGTACCGTATTTTGCGCGACAAAGGAGTGAAACGGTTTGGTCTGCATACGATGGTGGCTTCGAACGAACTTGATGCGACCTATTTCATTGAAACGGCGCATCTTCTTTTTGATTTGGTCGGTGAGCTTTCCTCTGAACTCGGGATCAAATTTGAATTCGTCAATATCGGTGGTGGTATCGGCATTCCGTACAAGCCGGAACAGAAACCGGTTGACCTGACAGCTGTCGGTGAGGGGATACGTAAACTGTACGAAAAGGCAGGCTTCACATCCTTGGACGTCCGGATGGAATGCGGACGGATGGTGACCGGTCCGTACGGCTGGCTAGTCAGCCGTGTTTTGCACAAAAAACACACCTATAAGCAATACCTCGGACTGGATGCCTGTATGGCGAACTTGATGCGCCCGGCGCTTTATGGAGCCTACCACCATATCACGGTTCCAGGCAAAGAAAGTCTGCCGCACGACTTTGTCTGTGACGTGACTGGATCACTCTGTGAAAATAATGACAAATTCGCCATCAACCGCGCTTTGCCAGCGGCTGAAATAGGGGATTTAGTGGTCATCCACGACGCAGGCGCGCATGGGCATGCCATGGGCTTTAATTACAACGGGAAACTGCGCTCCGCAGAATTGCTTCTGCGTGAAAACGGCGAAGTGGTTCAAATCCGCCGCGCTGAAACGGTTAAGGATTACTTTGCGACTCTCGATTTTGAGGGTTTGAATAAATTTACCGTATAGAGCATAGTGTCCACACCTAAGGAGAAAACCATGCTACAGGGAGCCCATACAGCGATTGTTACCCCGTTTAATAAAAACGGCGCGGTGGATTACGGCAAATACCGCGAGCTGATCGAGTTTCAAATAGAAAACGGTATTGATGGCATCGTACCGGTCGGCACAACCGGCGAGTCACCCACGCTCAACAACTCTGAGCACATGAAGGTGATCGAAGAAACCCTGAAGACGGTTCATGGCCGTGCTCTGGTGATTGCCGGAACAGGGGCGAACTCAACGTCCGAAGCCGTCGAGCTGACAACTCTAGCGAAAGAACTCGGGGTGAATGCCACCTTGCAGGTGACGCCGTATTACAACAAACCCAATCAAGAAGGGCTTTACCGCCATTTTTCCATGGTGGCGGACATTGGCCTGCCGGTTGTTTTGTATAATGTTCCGGGGCGCACAAGCCGTGAGATTGCCATCGAAACCGTCGCGCGTCTCGCGCTCCATCCGAACGTGATTGCGGTGAAAGAAGCGGGCGGCAAAGTGGAGCGGGTCAAGCAGACCTTGGATGTCTGCGACCTCGAAGTGCTTTCCGGCGATGACGCTTTGGCATTACCAATGATGCGCGACGGTGCGATCGGCGTGATCAGTGTGGCTTCAAACGTGGTTCCGGGTGTCGTGGCATCACTTATTCACACCGCGCTCGAAGGAAACTGGAATGCGTCACAATTGCTTCATGATAAATACGTCCAACTTTTCGACGCGATGTTCATCGACACCAATCCGATTCCGGTCAAAGCCGCGCTGGCGATGATGGGAAAAATTGAAGAAGTCTATCGTCTGCCGCTTTGCGAAATGAGCTCGGCTGACAAAGAAACTCTGCGGAAGGTGATGGTGTCATCCGGAGTACTTTGAGTACTGGCCCTGCATTTCAATTGAAAGGATACTCCTATGGCTAATGTTGGCAAATTGCTTGAGAAAAAAGGTAAAGAACTGATCTCCGTATCTCCCGACACACCGATTCGCGACGCGGTAACCAAGATGACGGCCAAGTCAGCCGGAACGGCGCTGGTCATGGACGGAGACAAACTGGTTGGCATCTTTTCTGAGCGAGATGTTATCCGTAAAGTTTATCTTCAGGAAAAATGCAGCAAGGCAACAAAGGTGAGCGAAATCATGTCCACTGAACTCACCACAGTGAAAGCCGATACCACGATGGAAAGTTGCATGGAATTGATGACGGACAACCGCATCCGTCATCTCCCTGTGCTGGAAGACGACCGGGTTATAGGGGTGATTTCCATCGGCGATATCGTCAAGTTCATGATTCAGGAAAAAGAGTTTGTAATCAAAAATCTGCACAGCTACATCGCCGGTCACGGCATGTGAGAATTATTCCAAGGCTTGGAGAGAAGGTTTCCGAAGTTCGGAAACCTTTTTTTATTTTTCCTGATCAAACGCTTCGGCAGACAATGTGCCGCCTTTTTTCACCAGCTTTTCGATCTTTTGCTCCACCTCATTGAGTTTAGTGGAACAAAGCGTAACCAGCTTGGAGCCTTCCTCGAAATGTTTAATCATCTGTTCAAGAGATAGCTCGCCGCCCTCCATCTCCTCGACAATGGCTTCGAGCCGCTCAAGTGATTTTTCGAAATCGACAGTTTTTTCAGCCATGATTAAGCCTCCTTCTCTTTAACTTCCGAAATGACAGTTCCCTTTGCAAAACGAGTTCTCAATATCGCACCTTTTTTAAGGCTGTCGGCATTACGCACGACGGAGCCATCTGCTGTCTCAGTCAAACTGTAGCCGCGATCCAGCACCGCCAACGGACTTAACGAGCGCAGTTGTACTTCGAGTCTCCGCAGATTTTGTTTGCGCTCCGCGACCGCGCTTTCCATCCGATGAGCCATTATCTGCTGCAATCCCGGCAGTCGCTGTTTCTGGACGCTCACAGCATTTTTTAAACACTCCGCGAGAGTTCGACTGGTTTCATCAACCTGTTGTTGCCTCAAACGGAGTCCATCCATCAGCGCATGCATCATCGTTTGACGGAATCCGGGAATCCGTTCGCGCAAAATATGCACCTGATTTTGCAGCGAACCGCCCAGCCGCGCGGCCAGCCGTGTAATCTGGGTTTCCAATTCGGTTTTCACCGGAACCGCCAGCTCGGCGGCCGCCGATGGGGTCGGCGCACGAACGTCGGCGACAAAATCGCTGATCGTAAAATCAATTTCGTGGCCGACCGCCGAAATAACCGGAATCTGCGATGCGGCGATGGCTCGGGCGACGATTTCCTCGTTGAACGCCCAAAGGTCTTCAATACTTCCGCCGCCGCGCCCGACAATCATCAGGTCAATGTCACTTCGGGTATTGAGATAGTCAATTGCGGCGGCGATTTTTTCCGCCGCGCCTTCGCCTTGCACTGTCACCGGCGCAAGCAGGATTCCAATGTTTGGAAACCGCCGTGTCAGCACGTTAATGATGTCGCGGATCGCCGCGCCGGTCGGCGAAGTGACTACGCCGATCTTTTGCGGCAGAAGCGGCAGCGGTTTTTTACGGCTGGCATCAAACAGTCCTTCGGAGGCCAGTTTCGCTTTCAGTTTTTCAAACTGCTCCTGAAGCGAACCTTTGCCCGCTTCCTCCATCTTGCGGATGATGAGCTGATAATTCCCACGCGGCTCGTACAGGCTGGCTTGTGCGAGAACTCGTACGTTAAGTCCGTCCTTCGGCTCGAACGTCGCGGCGGCGTTATTCTGTTTAAACATGGCGCAGGAAACGGCGGCGGCTTCATCCTTGAGCGTGAAATACCAGTGACCGCTCGCCTGACGGGTCAGCCGCGAGATTTCGCCTTCCACCCACACTTCGCCGATACCGTTTTCGAGCGTGAACCGCGCGGCGCGGTTGAGTTCGGCAACGCTATAAATTTTCCGCGTTTCTTCCATCAGGCTCTTTCGCGAATCCGTTCAATCGAGCGGGTCTTGCCGGTTTTGATGTCAATATCCAGAATGACGCCTTCCAGCGCCGGGTCTTTGTTCGACGTATCGAATTTCTGCGGCATACCGGTGATAAAGCGCTGAATAACCGGCTCCACTTCGCGACCGATCACGGAATCCTTCGGACCGGTCATTCCGAGGTCTGTAATATACGCCGTGCCGTTAGGCAGGATGGTTTCGTCCGAAGTTTGGACGTGAGTATGTGTTCCAAGAACGGCGGTGACGCGCCCGTCGAGATAGCGGCCCAGCGCGATTTTTTCCGACGTCGCCTCGGCGTGGAAATCAATCAGGATGGTTTTGGACTTGGTCATGCCGATCAGCCGGTCGGCGGCGCGAAATGGGCAATCGGCCGGATCCAGAAAAACCCGTCCAATCAGGGAAATAATGCAGATCGGTCCTTCATCGGTTTCGATGGTTGTCATTCCGCGGCCTGCGGCGGCGGGCGGAAAATTCGCCGGACGAATCAGCCGCGGCTCCGTTTCCAGCAGGCTGGTCAGATTTTTATCGTCCCAGGCATGGTCGCCGAGCGTCAACGCGGCGGCTCCGGCGGCAAAAAGAGCTTCGACGATTTCCGGCGACGGCCCGCGCCCTCCAGCGGCGTTCTCGGCGTTGGCGATCACCAGATCAATCCGGCCTTCGTCGCGCAGCCGATTCGTCACACGTTGGAAAACCTGCCGTCCTGCACTGCCGACCATATCGCCTGTAAAAAGGATTTTCATGTCGCGGAGTCTGCCACAAGGCGACCGAAAGGCGAAAGAATTTCAACAGACTATTCCTGCGTTTCTGGGAACATATTCCAGTAAGAATTGCAGTTCATACAGCGTGCTTTTATGTACTCATCTTTCGGTGGTGTTCCGTTGCGGGTCGAGGATGTCAGCAGCAGCACGATTCCTTCTGACGAGTTTGCATCTGTTCCGTCTTCATACACGGCTTCAAGTTTTGTTCGCACACAGTTTTTGGAATGGCAGAAGATACATTCCAGTTTGTCGTCGATGTGTCCGTATTTTTCTTCGGCTTCGAGTTCTTTCAGTTCCTCCGGCGGCATGGCGGCCCGGCGGCGGCGTTCTCCGGCGGCCCAGATAAAAATCCCGGCAGGAAACAGAATTAGAAAAGATAAACAGCCCCAGTTCATGCGGCAGAGCATAACCGGATTCTTCCGGATATTGGAAACATATTGGGTGGGGACGGATCGCCGAGCCGTCTGCGGCGCTTTCGGCGAAAGCGCCCTACCTTCGGACGAACGAACAGCGGCCCGGCGTTTTGTGGGCGAAGATCAGTTCGAAGTCGGACACTTCATCTTCGGACGGAACAAAGGTTTCGGTTTCTTCGAAGCGGCTGTCGGCTTTGATCAGTTTGTAGATTTCCTGAAAGTAGGGCAGGTGGTCGGTCGAGGCGTGGAGTTTTCCGCCGAGCTTGAGCGTACGGGCGATGGCATCCATGAACAGTTCGTTGAAGATGCGGTTGTGGTGGTGTTTTCCTTTCGGCCACGGATCGGGATAGAAAACGTAATAGGTGTCCACGCTTTCCGGCGGAATGAGGTACGTGACGGTGTAATAGCCGTCGCCGCGCAGAACGCGGGAATTGAACAGATTTTGCCGCACGATTTTTTTATCAAGCCGCTTGATTCGATTCATCAGGCGGTCGATTCCGAGAATATTGGTTTCCGGAAATTTTCGCGCGCGCGCCAGCAGGAACCGTCCTTTGCCGCAACCGAGGTCGATTTCGAAAGGCCGTTCCGGATGGTCGAAGCTGTTCCGGAAATCAATTGGGTTTAGCCACTGTTCCGGAAAAATCCGCAGAGTGGATTTCACTCCACTTTCATCTTTCATACTTCATCTTTCATATTTCGCTTAGAACGGGATGAAGTTGGTGCGCGGAGTGATTTTGGCGACCACGGCGGCCAGCAGTTTGGAAACCTGCTCCAGATCGTTCAGGCTGAGCAGTTCGCACGGACTGTGCATGTAGCGCAGCGGAATGCTGATGAGCGCGGTGGCGACACCGGCGCGGTTGAGCTGAATCGCGTTGGCATCGGTTCCGGTGCCGCGCGCTTCGGCGACGATTTGAACCGGAATTTTTTCTTCCTTAGCGGTTTTAATGATCAGTTCGAATAGCTTGTGGTTAATGTTCGGGCCGCGCGCAATGACCGGTCCACCGTCCAGTTCCACTTTACCTTCCTGATTCACGACGCTTCCAAGGTTTGGATGATCGGTGGCGAAGGTGACATCCACAGCGATACCAACATCCGGCTCGATGCCGAAAGCCGCCGTGCGCGCCCCGCGCAGGCCGATTTCTTCCTGAACTGTCGCCACCACATGCACTTCACACTGTGTGTTCATTTTAGCGAGCAGGCGGCCCGCCTCCAGAACAGCAAAGGCTCCGGCACGGTCGTCGAAGGCTCGTCCGACAGCGCGACCGTTTTGGAGTTCTTCAAAGCCGTATTGGATGACCAGTGGGTCGCCAATGCTAACCAGCGCTTCCGCTTCTTTTTTATTTTTCACGCCGATATCGACCCACAGGTCTTTGATCTCGGAAACTTTTTTGCGCTGATCGGCTTCTTGCAGGTGAATGGCAATCTTGCCGACCGCGCCGCGAATGATTTTTCCGCCGTTGCCGATAATGTCGACCCGCTGTCCTTGGGCGATCTGCGGATCCCATCCGCCTATTGCGGCGATCCAAAGAAAACCCTTCTCGTCGATATTCGAAATCAGAAAGCCGATTTCGTCGTAATGGCCGGCCAGCATCACTTTGACCTTGCCGCCTTTATTGATCACGGCGTGGGAATTGCCATGAACATCGGTTTCGACCCGGTCGGCGAACGGCTTGGCGTATTCCTTCCAGACGGCCGCCGCGCAGTGTTCATAACCGGACGGGCTGATGGCGTTGATCATGTCTGCTAAAAATGTCTTTGAGGTTTTATTCATGGGGCTTTTCTCCGAATTGAGCTGCGGAGTTTTCCAAGGATTGGCAAAAACAGCAAGCCCCAACGCGTTCAGCTTCCAAGCTTTGTAAACAAGCAGGCCGCAACGCAGTTGCCGCTTGCCCCGTTCCGGCGGCCTGTCTATAGTTCGGCCTCATTTGGAGAAAAGCATGGCCGACTCAACACATATGGACGTTTCCTACGTCGCGCATCTGGCGCGGATTCACCTCGCGGACGGGGAGGCCGAGCTGTTTCAGGGACAGCTCGATCAAGTGCTTACCTATGTCGAACAACTCGGCGAGCTCGACTTATCGAGCGTTGAACCGACGGCGCACGCTATGGCGCTGGTTAATGTTTTTCGCAACGACACGCCGCGCCCCTCGCTTGAGCATGATGCCGTCATCGCCAACGCTCCCGCCGCCCGGGAAGGGCAGATTCTCGTTCCCAAAATTATGGAGTGACGAACCACTAATCTTCACTGATTCACACTAATGAGGTTAAAGATGC
>JADYZA010000057.1 GCA_020853375.1 Verrucomicrobiota bacterium
CCTTCGTCGTAGAGCCGGTTATGCGGAACTTTATGCTCTTCCGAATACAACCAGAGATCCGCCTGTGACCAGTGGACGAGCGGATTGATTTTTATTTTTCCGGGGTGCGCCGGATCGGGTTCGATGATGTTCAGCTCTTTGCGAGTTTCGCTCTGATCCATCCGGCGCCCGGTGATCCATGCATCGCAACTTTCCAGCGCGCGGCTGAGCGGCTCCACTTTGCGGATGCGGCAGCACTCTTTTCGATTTTCGATGCTTTCCTTGAAGGAGTAGAGCCCTTTTTCTTTTTCCATTTTCTGGACAGCTTCGTGGCGTGGGAAAATCCATTCGACGCTGATGCCGTATTTCAGCCGGATGCGTTCGGAACATTCGTAGGTTTCTTCCGGAAGGCGTCCGGTATCCAGCGAGAAGATGCGAATCTGTTTTCCAAGTTTGTGGACCATATCGAACAGCACCAGTCCGCCCAGCTGAAAGCTGGTCGCCATAGTGAGCCGGTCGCCGAAATGATCAATGGAGCGCTTCAGGATTTCCTGCGCGTTTTTCGGGTCGATATCCGTAAAAAGTTTTTTGACGTTTTCCATAAATTTAAATCGGTCGGGTTTCCAAGGAGACTTTCTGAATGCTGATTGCATCGACGGGGCAGGCCGCCACACAAGCGCCGCACCGGATGCAGTCTTCCTGATTAATCCAGATTAGATTCACATCATCCGCCTTCTGAGCGATCTCCCATCCGGCGACGGTACCGTCCGGGTTGTGATTCAGCTTTTTCAGTTTCAGGATGCAATCAGGCCGCGGCTTGGCCTTGACGCACCAGTCGCAGTAGATGCACTTGTCGGAATCGATCTCGAATTTATAGTGACACTGATAGCAGCGCTGAGCCTCATCCGGTGCCGATTTTTCAGTGAATCCGGTTTCCACTTCGTTCGTGAGGTTCCGAGCGGACAGAGCAATAGCAGGCATGGGCTGCCGCTGGACGGCATCCATCTCGCGGATGCGTCCGGTTTCCGTCACGTCCTCAATAATCGCTAAATCGGTCAATCGTTTTTCCCCGGTTAGGAACTGATCCACTTCGCGGACACACTCCTTGGCATGGCCGATTGCCTGAATCAGCGAACTCGCCCCGTTCTTGAAATCTCCGGCGGAGAAAACCTTGGCATTGCTGGACGCTTCGTCGAGCCAGCTCGTGTCCGGAAACTGTCCGGTCGCCAGCAGTACGCTATCCACATCCAGCTCAAATTCGCTGTTCGGAATTTCCACCGGACGGCGACGTCCGCCCGGATCGGGTTCGCCCATTTCGGTGCGGACAAACTGAATTGTTTTTAAACGTCCGTTGGAACCGGTATACGCCTTGGGTGCCACCATGTATTCCACCGGAATACCTTCATGTTCGAGTTCTTCGAGTTCACCTGGCGTCACCAGCATTTCCTTAACGGTTCGTCGGTAGCAGACTTTAACCTGCGCACCGAGACGTCTGGCCGCGCGTGCGCAGTCCATGGCCGTGAAGCCGCCGCCGATCACCACCACATGCTCGCCGATTTCAGCTTTTCCGGTTTCGTTTACTTCGAGCAGAAAGTCGAGTCCGTGCCGGATACCCGTCAGCTCCTTGCCGGGCAGGTTCAACAGGTTAGGGAGCAATGTTCCCGCCGCGAGCACCACAGCATCGTTTCCTTTTGCGAGCCCGCTCAATGAAATCGTTTTTCCAATCTCTGTATCGCAGACAATTTTCACGCCGAGCGCTTTGATCTGGCCGATTTCTTTTTCGATAATCTCGCGCGGCAGACGGAAAATCGGAATTCCCTGGTTCATCATGCCGCCCGGCTTGTTGTGCTTTTCATACACCGTCACATCGTGGCCGAGTAGCGCGAGCTGCCTCGCCGCCGTCAGTCCAGCGGGGCCGGCACCAACCACGGCGACCTTTTTTCCACTCACTGGAAACCATTTATCCATCACGACGGAAGCCTGTCCGCCAAAGTCGGCAGACGAGCGTTTAGAAAAACAAATCGACACCGACTCTCCGAGACCGGGCCAGCCGTGACGGCAGGCTGACTCACATGGACGGGCGCAGACACGTCCGAGTACGGCAGGGAAAACATTATCGCGCAGGTTAATCCGGTAGGCCTTCTCAAACTCTCCACGATAAATGGCGTCGAGATAACCGGGAATATCGGTCGAGGCTGGGCACGCCTTCTGGCACGGAATATTTTTCTCCAACCATTGGAAATCTTTCGGCGCGGAGCCTTTGCCGTGCAGCTTGGAAAGAGCCAGAAAGGTGTACGGCGCCGCGGCTTCCGGACGCTTATCTTTCGGTCCGCCGATCTGGCAGTTCGGGCGGGTCAATTCATGTTTCAGAGGAATGTCGGTCCGTTTGGCCGCTTCAATAATTTCCATCATCACTGGGTCATTGCTTCCGTGTGCCAGCGCCTGTTCTGCGAAAACTCTCGCCGTGAACACATCGCCGCGTGCACGGTTAAGTCCGCGGTAGGCCTTCGCGATCAGCTCGCAGATCGTTGCGCCTTCCGGCGGTCCGAGACGGCAGAGTTGCGACACAGCCTCTTCATGCTGACCGGCATCGATCAGCTGTTGTGCCTTATCAAGCAACTTCTTCATTTTAAAAACTCTCTGAATTGTTCAATACCGATTCGTTCGCAGAAGTCGCAGAAGGTTTCCGCGCTGTTCTTCCGTTTAGCCAGATAGAGATTTAGAATTTTACGGAGCCCCGGAACAATTTCTGCCGTGCGGATATCGCAGAGCTCTTCGGCGATTTTTCCGGCTTCGCTCAATTTCCCGCCAACAAATACCGTGTAGCCTTCATCGCTCCCGCCGGCGTCATTGCGGAACCGTTTTCCACGCAGTCCGATATCCGCGATCCAGGCATGCGCGCAGTTGTTTGGGCATCCGGTAATGTTAATTCGTAACGGTCCGATTTCTTTCCAGTAGGTTTCATCGCCGGCCAGCGCATCGTAAAGCCGGTGATACGCATCCGGCGAATCCGACACCGCCATTTTGCACATCGTCGTTCCGACACAGGCAACGATGTCCGGCAGATGTTCGTGTCCGCTGGTGCGGAAACCTTCGGCATGCAGCGCATCGAGCAGGGCGGCGACATTTTTTTCCGGCACGTCGTGCAACTCGATATTCTGCCGGTTGGTAAACATCACTTTTCCACCGCCCAGATCATCGGCCAATCGCAATAGAATACGCGATTGCGCAGTTTTGAGTTCCGAGCGAGGAATCATCACACGGACAACATTCAGTCCCGCCTGTTTCTGCGGGATTACTTCCTGACCATTCAGAAACATTTTTCCAATGCTTGGAACCGGTGATGCCGCTTTCTCAATTTTTTCCAAACCTTGGATGTCTCGTTCTTTCAGAATGTTAAGCAGAACATCGGCGAACGCTTCGGCCCCCATTTTATCGACGACGATTTTCAACCGCGCAAAGGCGCGGTTGCGCCGGTCGCCGTGACGGCGGAACGCCTCGACCGTGGCGCGAGCGACATCCAACACCAGATTTTCAGGCACCCAGTCAAAAATAACCTTCGCCAGATAAGGGCGGGCGCCAAGACCGCCGCCCGCATGGAGTTTCCAACCCACTGTGCCGTTGCGCACAACCGGAACCCAACCCTGACAGTTCATCAGAGTTTGCGCACCGGCCTCATTGGCGAAAGCCACGCTGATTTTATGTTTTCGCGGCAGGTTGCGCTGCAAATCGCGGATTTCAGGATCGGTTGCCAGCATTTGAATAATTTTGTGCGAATCGCCGATCTGTTGAGGTGATACCCCCGCCAGCGATGAGCCGATGATATTGCGCGGCACGTCGCCGCAGCCATTCTTCGTGGTGATGCCCACTTCGGCCATACCTTCGATAATTTTATAAATGTCCTCCTTGCGGATCCAGTGGAACTGCAGAGTTTGGCGCGTCGTGATGCACAGCTCGCCCTGAGCGAACTCTTCAGCCAGATCGACTGCGCGACCAAACTGCCGGGTTGTCATCAGTCCGCCGGGTGTGACTACGCGGATCATAAAGAAAGACGGTTGTAGCTGATGGTAGACGCCGCTCCATTTGAACATAGACAATTCATTCGGCGTGATCTTCTCAAAAGGAGTTTCGGCGATTTTCCTGAAATCAAAATCCGGATTGATCTCGAGCTTATCGCGCTCGACTTGCGTCAGTTCAGGTTGTGCGGTCATTAATTCTTCTCCTTTTCGTAAAGCATTCATCCTGCTATAGAGTTCCCTTCAAAGGCTACAAATTCAACGGTTGACTTTGACCGTGAAGTTATATACCTAAAAAGTGATAAGTTTTATCAGGAAATTGAATCTAAGCATGTCTGGAACGCCCTTGTCAAAAAAAATGTTCCCAGCGACCCTCATTCTGGAAGGCCGCCCGTGCCTGATTGTCGGCGGCGGACGTGTCGCTGCCAGAAAAGGGGCCAAACTGGCGGCGGCGGGCGCGACGCTGACCGTCGTCGCTCCGCTCATTAAAGAATCAGTGATGAGTCTTTCCGGTGTCCGGCTGATTGAGCGGGCGTTTTGTCCGGATGATATTGCGGGCATGTTTTTGGTTTTTGCGCTCACCGATGATTCCGCGCTGAACCGGCGGGTGGTCGAACTTTGCCGGCAAAAGGGTATTCTCTGTTCGGCGGCGGATGCCAGTTGGCCGGACGGCGATTTGATTTTGCCAGCGAGTTTTGATGCGGACGGCTTAACCGTTGCCATTGGAACCGCCGGACGATCCTGTCGCCGTTCCCGGATGCTGCGCGAAAGCCTATTCCGCCACGTTCAGTTCCTCCAGAAGATGGATCTGCTGATCCTCGGTGCCGACTCAAACCGCTGTGATTTCCAAACCTTGGAAAAGTTGAAAGCCGCCCGTCCAGCCATTGAATCTGCTTTGGCCTGCCTGCGCGGGGTGCATGAATTTATAATCCTGGACACCTGTAACCGTTTCGAAGTCATCGGGCTGGTTTCCGCCTGCGACACTACGGAAACACTGTTACGCGGGGTTATGGGGCCGGGCGCTGCGCTTCAGGTTGCGCGGGGTGCGGATGCCTTTGTCCGGCTGGTTGAAATCGCCGCCGGACTCCATTCGCAGGCGCTTGGCGAGACCCGTATCGTCGCGCAAATCAAGGCGGCGCTGGCGCAGGCGCAGGACCAACAGCAGGCGGCCAGCTTTATGCAGGCATGGATCGATGTGACGCTGTGCATCTCCAAAGAAATTCGGTCGGCGACGGCGCCGCTTCTGCCTGCGTTTGAAACCGAAGACCTAGTTTTCCAGTGGTTGGAAACAAACCGTCCGATCCTTGGAAAAACTTTGATCATCGGTCGAGGGGAAATCGGGCAGAGTCTGCACGGGAAATTTCCGGACGCAGTTCAAATCAGCGGACGTTCGGAGGATGAGCTTCGCCGTCATCTGCCGGAAGCTGGGTTAGTGATCTGCGCGACCAGCAGCGACACCTTTGTGATCGATGAGCCTCATCGGAAGCTGGTGCGCGACAGCGCGGTTTTGATTGATGTTTCTCTGCCGCGCAATATCAATCCGTCGCTTCCCGGTGTGGTGAGCTTGAGCGATCTGCGCGCCGCGATACGTCCGGAAACTCTGGAGCAGGTGCGCAATTTGAGCCGTGAGATTTTGACCCGTCACTTCGGCGATTATGAACGGTTGATTCAATTCAGGAAAA